>JANWZG010000074.1 GCA_025054735.1 Cyanobacteriota bacterium
CGCCTAGAGATGATCGGTACCGTATATGCCTACTGGTCAGCCTATGACATCTGGTTGCAGATTAACAGCGTAGAGCGCAACCGTCGCCGTTACACATTAATGGCAGCGAACCTAGCGCCACTTGTTAGCAAAGCTACTTACAATTTAGCAGTAATGCTCAGTGGTTACCAAAGCCGTGTTGGGCAAGTTCAAAGTCAATATGCCCTATCGTCTTTTCCAAAAGATATCCAGAGCTTTAGCGACACAGTTCAGCAAGCTATTCTTCAGCAGGATCGGTTAGCCGTGTTAGTGCAGGGAATTCCTGGCACAGGCAAAACTGCCTGGACTCAAGCCATGGCTAAGGAGGTCTTAGTACCACTCCGCTATGTGATTTTTATCTTGGATCATGATGCAGTCGAGCACTTTATCCCACCCGCCTACCTAGAACGGATCTGCATTATCATTAACGAGGCCGATAACCTAGCGCAGGATCGCTCCCTGGAGATTGCACAACGAACCAGCAAGACCGAACATATTCTCAGCCTGCTAGACGGCACGCTGTATCAAAGCGTAGTGGATGAGAGTAGTGTCCAGGTGCAACAAAAATTGGTAATCTTGATGACCTGCAACACGTCTGAGCGGCTAGATCCAGCTATGCTCCGCAAGGGTAGAGTCGATCTTACCTTTGAATTTACCCACCGCTTTGTATAGAAAAAGATTGTTGATGGCGTTGCTACAGGCGAGGATTAGAACGATCCTGCACCCGTGCGCAGTTGTACAAGCAATTGATGCAGGTCTGCTTTGGCAGTTGGTACTTCTGGTAAGGCACTAGCTTGACTAGCATCCTCTAACAGCCGCTGAAGCCGTTGATACTCGCCATGATGGAATGGAACATCAGCATGGGTAAGTGCGATGTCGTCTGAACCTGTAACTTTGCTAGCGATTAAATCTGAAAGATAAGAAAGCTGAAAGTCTTGATTAAGGCTATTAAGGTTGGTATTAATTGTTCCCGATCGCATGAGGTGAATGCCTGTTAGCAACGCTCGATAGGCATAGAGCAAGGGTTTAATTTGGTGGGGCGGTTGCTGGAACATATGCCAGTAGGTTGATGCTAAGCCAGCATAGTGATACAAATGATGCCGGGTAATACATTTGGGAACGATCGCTCGCAACCTATCGTGGTGCGGTGTAGTGTATAGGATCAACGGGGAACAGAGGTGCTCCAAAGCTGCTCCATTTTTCTTCAGCAGTAGCAGAGAAAACTTCTTGAGATCGTGCAGATCAACATTGATAACTAGTGATGCAGTTGTAGCATTGGCCTGGCGCACCGCTGAGATAGACTCGTTGGCCACCTCTAGGCCCACGACGGCTGAGACTGGTAGAATATAGGCTCCTCGCACGTCATAGGCTGAGTTTGGAGACGGAAACCCATACAGATGATCACCACTCAGGGTCGCGAATACCATCGGGTAGGGCGAAGCTACAACCTGAGCAATCTGAGCAATAGTCTCCCGTAGATCATCATCCACCACAGCATTGCTGACACTAGTCACGCTCGCCTAGCACCATCTGGAGAATGATTGGCTCACCATTAGCTTCATGGTAGCGATCTGCCCAAGCCCGAATGGTTTCATCTAGCTCAGCGATCGCAGCATCTATGCGATCAGCGGGAATATCTAACTCTTCCAAAATCCGAATGGTTTTAGGTTTTTGATCAGCCCAGTCCTTCATCAGTCGGAAGAACCGTGCTGTATCTTCCACCATGATATAAGTACGCTCTTCCTCGTCAGCAGGGGAGTAAGATGCGCGAGTTAGGGCGTAGAAGGGCATTCCCCAAGGAGAATCAATGCGAGTAACCGTGCCAGAATAAATCAAGCGGCGCTTGATATGCTCAGCTAGAGCTTCACTAAGGGGTAACCGGCGCTCAGGAGGCAAGTTTTCTTGCGATCGAGCATGTAAAAACTCAATCAAGTCCATGAACTGGAATGAGTTGACAATTTGGGCATCAGGCAAGTTAGGCGGCAAGCGCTGCTCAATGTGACGCTTCTCTTCAGCCGTAAAGCTAGTGCCCGAAATTCTAGATATGCCCGGCTGCCAAGGATATTGCTCTAACCATACATAGGGAAACTGAATCAAGTAGCGTGGCTCTTGAGAACCCAGCATCTTTAACAATTTGCCCTTCGTTAGTGCCTCCCGAACCTCCTCAACAATAACCTTGACTCGTTTTGGCTCGATGTGGTGCAGGTGCCCTGTCATACGTAAATTTTGACCTTGCTCCAGATAGGTCATGTAGATAGCACACTTGGCAGCCGTTGCCGCTGCGTCCAAGAAAGCGCCATGGCGATGACCACTCGTTCGCATAGCACTAAAGGCAAGGTATAGCATAATCTGATCCATTGCGCTGGGGCTAAGGCGCTTAATCAGATCAAGGTCGTTTGTCATAGTCACGGATATAGCGGCACAACATTACACGTATGCATTCCAGAGAGCACCCGATCAAAGCAATTCACATAGAAACCTGAGTCATCACAGACTAGGCCGAATCAAATCTTGGGATCCTCAGCGTAGAGCCTTAAATTTGACCGATAACTTGTCATTATCTTACTAAAGAATCTTAGGAATGTTATACCGATGTGCACAGATATATTGTCATTGCTAAATAAATTCAGCAACCTGTAGGACTAAATCTGTGCTAGCGGCCACTACCCCGGTAGGACGCATCACGTTCTACATCCTCTGATGCTATAGTGCTGAGAGCAACTTGGGGTTGAATATACTGGAGAGCGACGATCGTTGGTAGAACAGCTAGCGCTGCAATTCCTAGGGCAATTAGGTTAGTACCTAACTTTTTAGTGTTGGTACGCATAGAAACCTCCGTATCAGTGGGGACTATGAACTGTTACGGGGGTTTATTGACAAATCAGGATAAGCTTGAGGAATTCTCAGGCAGCACGTTAATAGCCTCTACTAACAGCCAGTTACCTGATGGGTTATAGCGGCCTTGCACAGAGATACGTTGACCTGTTGTCAGCCTAGCCAACTGGTTATCTACCTCGTTCCTAAGAGTGACCAGCGCTAGAGTACCCACAGTCAGCCTATGAGGTCGCTGGAGCGTTATGGTGTAGTGCTGCTCTCCATGCCGATGAAAAACACCTGTCCAGTCTTGATCCCAGGCTTGTGTAGTCAGAGTTGGTGAGCTAGGTTGAGCAGCGATAGGAGCATTGCCATCCGGCGGATAAGCATCGGGATGATCTAGATAGTACTGTTGCCAAGTCAGCCATTGGGGATGGTAAGGAGGCAGGTTAAACAGTGGGATAACGGCAAGGGGTGCAAGTGGATCAGTAAGCAAAGCATCCTGCAACAGACGAACAGGCAGTTCTCGAGGCTGGCAACGACGCTCGATGCAAAGAGCAGCAGCCATGCCCGCAGCCTGACCAATCCCTAGTACAGTGGGTTGCAGGCGAGTAGCGCCATTAGCAATGTGGGAGACAGCAATATTTTTCTCACAGACCAACAAACCGTCAACGGTAGCAGGAATCAGTGCCCCATAGGGAATAGTAAAGGGAGTGCCCGTCCAGCGTCCACCCCAGCGAATAGACTTGGATGTCAGCGGTAAGTCGTAGTTGGGATAGTGGTGATCGTTGGCATAGTTACCAAGGGCAATCGCTTGGACAGATCCGGTAGCGTCTAGGGGGAGGGCCGCAACTCGTCCTTGGGGCATGGGTAAAATGTCTTGCTCACGAATGGTAGTGACACCCTGGAGGCGGCGACTTTCTCGATAGTAAGGATGTAGAGCGTAGGCAGACAGCGCATGGGGAAAGATGTCTGCAAGGCCATAGCGCCGACCGAGCTGAGTTTGAATATGACAAGCAAAGCTTTGACTATGCCAGAGACTTTCCTGGAGGAACTCAGCAGCAGCTTGGGGCGATTGCAATAGCCGATCAATACCTTCTCCGTAGTCATTGCCGTGGATAGGCCAGTTGATCATAAAGCGATCGCCGGGCAGCCGTCCATAGTTCAGAAACGTCTCCGCCCCATACTGTTCCCAAGCTCCGGCAAATTTTTCTGGCGTGTGGATTGGTGGCGGGGGAATAGCTGGAGCACTGTTACCCTCCCCTACATCTTGCAAGATCACGACCCAAGTCGGAACTTGCACCGGATAGCGTTGGGTCAGTTCGTTAGCAGCCACAGGCGCACTTGGTTCTCCCCACTCGGCCTGCCATTCCCATCCCCAACGGTGAGGCACCTCTCCTAACGCTAGTACCTCCCCTAACTCGGTACCATCCAAAATCAGGTGGGCATAGACTCGCAGGTGGGCAAATTGCACATAGGTAAGCCGATCGTCTCGGCGACCAACCGCTAGTGGTGCGCCACCTACAATCCACTGCAAATTAGGCAACGCCTGCGCCCAGTCGGCAAAAATCTCCGCTCCGATACGGGGATCATAGGTAAAGAAACTCACCCAGCCATGATCCAAGCCCTGTGGCTGGCGATGCTGAAGCTCCCGCAGGAAAGCTCCCCACAAACCTGTCTGAAAAGCCAGCAGCTCATTGCCATCGGGAGCAGCAACTCCAGCAGATGTCAACATGCCTCCCAACCAACTATGCTCGCTAACAAGAACTGTTTGGACACCCCGACGTGCCGCTTGCAGAGCTGCTGCGGTGCCTCCAGTGCCTCCGCCTACTACTAGCACCTCCGTTGTGAGTTCATCCACTCTTGTTGGTTCTCCTCCGATGGGTAATCGGGCTAACGATCGTCAGACTGACGCAAACAGTTCTGAAATGGGCTGTGGGTTGATCTCAGGACGAGACACAATTTCTACAATTTTGTTGTGGGCTGCGGGATGCATCAGGGCTGCTACACAAACCTGGGCAACCTTAGTGCGAGGGATGCTGCCTTCAAACAGGGTATCAGCTTTGCCCATCACAATCGCGGAGGTGTCATCAGTATTTTTCAGCCCACCAGGACGAACGATCGTGTAGGTCAGACCACTTTTTTGCAGATACTCCTCTGCCTGTTTTTTCCATAGCAGTACTAGCCAGAACAGGTTGAGGGGATGAAATAATTGAGATACACAGAGGGATGACACTAAAACAAAGTGTTGAATACCCTTGGCCTTAGCCACGTCAACCAAGTTTTTAGTGCCCTCAAAATCCACCTTATAGGGGCCAGTAGGGTCAAGGCTAGGTCTTGCACCTGTTGCGCATAGGAGGACAGTGCAGTCAGCGATCGCAGGGGCCAATTTATCAGCCTGCAATACATCCCCTACCACCAGTTCAACTTGAGGAGGCAAAATTGCTTGAGCAGTGTCCAAATTACGCACCAGTGCACGCACTGGAATGTTTTGAGCAACTAGTTCCTGCACAATGCGACGACCTGTCTCGCCCGTTGCCCCAGCTACAAATGCTTTCATACCGCCTTAACTCAAATATCAATTTCTATGACATCGACTTCTATTGTCATTGGTTAGGGGTCGTTTGTCATTGGTAGTCATCGGCCATCGCTCATGGAACAACCAGCCATTTCTGGAAGGAACCTCGTGATGCCCACATATAGCCAAAGGAGCAGATTTAGACAGGAAATTGAGTTGTATCGTCATCCTCTTCACTAGCCGCATCAGTTGGATTCGTCGCCGTTTTTGGCTCAGTCAAAAATGTCTTAATGCGAGCTGATGGGTCGGGTTGATCGGTTGCGGTCTTCCTAGGGGTCATCGTCTTGCTGAAAACATGAACAGCTAGCGGATCCAAAGAAATTTGAATCTTTGGGCCAGTACTACCGAGACGCATCACCATACCATCAGTAGCTTTTGTCTTCGTAATGCGCTCTTGGTTCACATAGGTGCCATTCGCACCCAAACTAGTGATTTCCCACCAACCTTCAGGGGTTAGCCTCATCTCAACATGATGGCGCGAGACAACCGCACTATAGACAACCACATCATTATCGCTAGCACGGCCTATTCGCACCAGCGGCTCGACAGGAAACGACCAACTTTGTACAGGAGTAGCCTGAATTGGATGTAAAAGACTCAGAATTATCACAAATACTCAGGACAATTACTAACGGGTCTAATGGATTAGTAGCTCAGCAACAAGTGCAAAAATTTAGTACTCAGCATTGAGAGTTGAACTACTGACTTGTAGATCACTAAGCTGAATTAGAGTATTCCCAAGAACTGCTGTCAATTCACAACAAAGATTTGTGCAATGACAACACTATAGATCCTGCCCTAGCAGTGTCTTTAACAAACTCATCCAGTAGTCTACTTGGATGTTGTCTAAATAGAAACAGTAGCTAGCCTATCGTACAGACACTCGGCATAGCACACATTATTCCAATTCAAGGGCGAACGATGGGATTCGAACCCACGAATGGTGGAACCACAATCCACTGCCTTAACCGCTTGGCTACGCTCGCCATACAGCCCCTAATTCTAACACAGTTTCTTATGAGGTTGAGAGGGTGTACCGAACTTTTGCTACGGACTGTGAGTAACTCTAGGGATTCATCGACACTCATTGACCTAGATCAATCAACTTGTGATTAATAGTTGTTCAATTGCCTAACGCTGATAGTGTCTTCGAGGTTAAGAAATTCTGGAACAATCAACTCCTCTGGAATAAGTTTGCTTAAAGTTAAGTACATGTAAACTGGCTGTGTTGACGATCGATATGGAAACCCACGATCTAATTATGCTAATTGTGCTGCTTTTTCCTGGCATTTTACTATCAGCTCTCATTATGGGAGCCTTTGCCGCTGGGGGCTAGCAGTTGTAGATAGCTAACCTTTTCCTATGGACATGCCACTTAATAGGTTGGCCTGATAGGTTGGCGTGAGCCAAAAGGGGCAGATAAAGAAAAGGGGCAGACTATTGCCCCTTCATTTGTTGTATTTGTTGCATAGGTTTTGCAGTATCGCTATCTGAAGCTCCACAGATACGGTTTCTGTGTAGTGTCAACTATCAGGATGGTGACTAGATAGTGACTAGATAGTGACTAAATAATCCCATGACAATCGCAGAAGTAGATGCAAAAGCCACTGACTGGATGATGTTAGTAGCAATGTTGTGAGTACGTCGATGGGTTGATGATGGATTGATCTCCTAACCAACTGGCTTAAGTTAGATTACCTGACTTGGTTAGGCTACCAACTAGCTTGCTTAACATCATTGACTCATCAAAACCTGCATTGCCATGATGTTCAGGATCTGCCTTAAGCTGCTTGCTTAAATAGCGTGTCTAGATAAACTCGTGCTGCTCGTCGATCGCTATCCCCGTTTTGCAACAGGAACAACGACAATGCTGCGCAGAATACACGGTCTTGATCCCATTCGGGATGACGATCTAGATAACACTTTAGGGACTCGTGCAAAGTTTCAGGAATTTCTGCCAAGATGCTGATCGTTGCGTTCATCGAAAGCCTCTCTAATCTGAAGTTTAACCTAAGCAAACAAGTTAAAAACTGCACCTTGATGATGTAGTTTTTCCGGCACAACACAGCCTGACCCAAGAGCCTTTCACTATAGCCAGAGCCATTACAGCATGAGCTGATAGAGACTCTGAGCAGTAGGAAGACGTATCTCGTTCAAGCAGTTATTTATATGCAGGTGCCTTATTGTCGTTAGCAGAGGGCAGAATTGTCAACGTTGCAATTGATACCAATCACAATTCCGTGAAAATCGGGATAACGAAAAAATAGGCATTTGCCAGCGATCTCTGTTACATAACTTTACAATAACCTGTTTGGTTTCCGTAATGTGTGTCATGTAGCCTAGATTTTTGCCAACGCTGCGATCGCTGATTCCATCGTTTCTCCTGTGGAAAATTCCCCATAACCTGTGGAAAATTCTGTGAAAAGCTGTGGAGTGATTGTGAAATCGGTGGGGAAAAGGTGGTTATTTGCAAAGAATTACAACGTTTTTGCAGAGTCAGATAGCATAGATTTTATTGACTGTACGGTTGACAGTCTATGATGCCAATCTGCTGCCTGTTGGCGGATTGTCACAATTTCGTCAAGGGTAAATCGGTCAATATTTTTGAGAATCATACTCATACGCCCCTGGGATGTAAGGGCGGCTCGATGACGAATCAGAAAATCCCAGTAAAAAATATTGAAGGGGCAAGCATTACTGCCTGTGCGAGCTTTTGGACTATAGACACATCCTTTGCAATAGTCGCTCATGGTGTTGATATAGTTAGCTGACGCGGCATAGGGCTTTGAAGCAAGGATCCCGCCATCAGCAAATTGCCCCATGCCAATCACATTCGGTTGCATCACCCAGTCGTAGGCATCAATAAAGGCAGCATGAAACCAATTTTCTAGGGCTTGGGGGGAAATGCCTGCAATGAGGGCAAAGTTACTCAGAATCATCAGCCGCTGAATATGGTGGGCATAGCCAGTCCGTTGTACCTGATCAAGCACTTGGCGTAAGCAATTCATCTCCGTATCGCCTGTCCAGAAAAAATCTGGCAAAGGGTGATGATGGTTAAACCAGTTGCGCTGAGGATAGTCATCATCCACATAAGCGTAAAGGCCACGCATGTATTCCCGCCAACCCAGCACTTGCCGAATGCAGCCTTCAACACTGTTCAGGGGAAGATTACGATCGGTAAACGCTTGTTCTATAGCCTGGATAACTTCTAGCGGGTGCAATAAGCCCAGATTCAGATAGGGAGAGAGTAACGAGTGCCACAGGGTATCTTGTCCAGTTACCATCGCGTCTTCGTAGGGGCCAAAGGTAGGGAGGCGATGGTTGATAAAATCAGTCAACAGTTGCAGTGCTTGCTGACGGGTGACGGCCCAGCGAAATGGTTCTAAATTGCCATACAGTGGCATGTCCAACTGACGAACCTGCTCCATGACAGCCTGTGTAATGGCATCAGGTTCTATCCAGAGCGGCTGGGGAGGGTGTAAGCCCTGTTTGGGAGGTTTCCGGTTTTCCTTGTCTAGGTTCCATACGCCGCCGATCGGCTGTCCATCTTGCATTAGAACCCCAAATCGTTTGCGTCCTTCCCGATAAAAGTCTTCTAATAATAGACGTTTACGATGGCTGGCCCATTGCCGAAATTCGCTATCACTCCACAAGAATTGGTTGTTGGGGATAATTGTGACAGAACAGGGGAGTTGAAGAGTTTGAATAAACCGGGCGAAGGGACGATCAGCAGGCTGCATCACCCGCAGTTCAGTGAGATGATGCGATCGGATCCATTCATCCAGAACAGGAACAAAATCGTCAGCGGCTGGAACATAGGTAACCTGCCAATGGGCTGCTCGTAATTCCTCAGCAAAGTGACGCATGGCAGACCACACCAGCACCAGCTTTTGTCGGTGGTAGGGGCGCACCCGCACATGAGCCAAGGACTCAATCAAAATGACAGCAGTATTGGCCCGATCGCAGGACTGTAAAGCAGCCTGGGTTGCTGACAACTGATCACCCAGGATCCAAACCCCGATCGTCATGGATAGTTAGCGCCCACCTACGGTAATAGCGTCAACTTTAAGGTGTGGCTGGCCTACGGTTACGTAAATACTGCCGCTAATGGATCCACAAAAACCTGCTGCCAGACCCAAATCACTGGAGCACATAGAAATTCGATTCATAATTTCCTTGGCTTCACCGATGAGAATGGCTCCCTTCAGCGGCTTGGTGATTTTTCCATGCTCAATTAGGTAGGCTTCATCCACACCGAAATTAAACTCCCCCGTGGGGCCAACACTGCCACCGCCCATCTTTTTACAGTAGATGCCGTAGTCGATCGACGCAAACAGATCATCAACTGAGTAAGGGCCAGGAGCAATGTAGGTGTTCCGCATCCGGGAGGCGGCTGCATAGGTGTAGTCTTGACGACGACCACTACCCGTGCGGGGGTGACCCGTGCGTATGGAACCAGCGCGGTCAGCAATAAAGTTACGCAGGATGCCGTTTTCGATCAGTAGGGTACGCTGGGCAGGCATTCCCTCGTCATCCATATCGATGGTGCCAAAGGCATTAGCAGACAGACCTTCATCCCAAGCTGTCAAGCTTTCGTGAGCAATTTTTTCACCTTTTTTGTCGGCAAAGGGGGTTGTTTTGCGCTCGATTTGGGTGGTTTCCAGCAAGTGGCCACAAGCTTCATGGAAAATTACACCACCAAATTCATTAGCCATAACGATTGGGTAGGTGCCAGATTCCACATAGTCAGCGTAGAGCATTTGTCCGGCTGAGTGGGCAATGTCTTCTGCAAGGGACTCATAATTCCACGCTCGCAAGAAGTTGGGGTTACTAGTGTCACCTTGGCGTTGACCAATGGAAGCACGATGGTCACCATCAGCACAGAGCAAGCTAGAACCAACGGACTGGGTAAGGCGTATATCACGAGCAAAGGTGCCATCGCTAGCGGCTACCAGTACCTCTTGCCAATCTCGAAAGTAGGACGATCGCCGAGACTGTACATGGCTGGCTTTTTGTTTCAGACGATCAGTAGCCGCCAGTAAGATATCCCCCATCTCTCGCATAGAGCTACAATCGCCTAGCCATGTTTCCTTACCCCGCAAGACAGCATAGTCTCGCAAGGGTTCTAGATTGATGGCAGGAGTAAAGATACTAGGAGTAGGCAGATGCAGCCCCAAGATAGACAAAGCTTTCTCTAGTGCAGCTTGCAAACCATGAACTGATAGGTCGTTAGTGCTGACATAGCAGTCACCTTTGCCATGAAATACGCGCACTCCAGCACCTGTAGACAGGCTGGGAGAAATGCTGGTGATGGCATCATCTTCAGCGAGGCAGCTAATGTAGTTGCTGCGCTCTAGGAAGAACTCCACAAAGTCTGCCCCTGCGGCACGACCTAACCCTAGCAGAGTGGAGAGGATTGTTTCCCAACTAGCATCGAAGCGATCGCTACTAGCGGCGGGTACGTTAGACAGGTTATTGGGGACTAGGAGTGTAGGCTGCATGGGAATCCTCAAGCGTGCAATATGACTAGCGTCAGCGATCAGTGATTAACAGTCGCTAATCCAGTGTAACAAATCTAAATGCTCTGCTGATGTTGTTCGTGGCCTGATAGCCAGGCTAGTGTTGCTAGGTGACTCCGCGAGCACAAACAATCGCCAGTGCAGACTGCTGGGCACAGAGATGGATAACATCCAAGGTAGCTTGGTCAGGCTCATAGGTCTGCTGCCACTGCAATGAAAGCACCCCTAACACGCTGCCCCGATAGAGGATTGGGGTAACCAAGTGTGCCTGAATATTTTCAGTCTGATAGACATTCACTGCCGTCAGGTCAGGGTTGGCTGCAACATCACCACAGAACTGTAGGCATCGATTAGCGATGGCTACTTTCGTGAGAGGATCATCTGCTAGCCAAGCTGTATTCGTAACCTTGCCGAAAACACCAGTACTCCCACTAACCATATCCCCTTCAACGAGCTGAATGATGCAACCATTAGCCGAAAAGTTTT
>JANWZG010000075.1 GCA_025054735.1 Cyanobacteriota bacterium
TATTCAGCGTTGACAGTTCTACGAGTATCTAAGGCTTGATGAATGCAGCTTAGCATCATATCAGCTATGTCCTGGGGAAAAACATCGTGTAGCATGGTGCCCAACTGAGATTCCACTGACTTATAGATGCTGACAGCTTTCGTCGTTGGGATTTTGAGACAGCGCCCATAGCGATCGCGCACCACTACCAACTCATGCATAGAGGCAAACAATGCTCGCATCTCAGCATTGGTAGCACGGATTTCCTCTTCTAGGCGCTTGCGATCAGTAATATCACGTATAATAACCAGCACTTCATCTTCGCCACTGACTACGATGCGCACTTCCTCATCAAATGGTGTGCCATCAGGAGTGTACAGCCGTTGTTCATAGGTCACCAATTTACCTGTGGCTAATGCTTGAGCAACCCCCTGCATTTGGCGAGCGGCGTGGTCTGGAGCCAAGACATCATAAACCTTCCGCCCAACGACGTGCTCACCATTGACCGAGTGAGCCTTCTCATTTTTTGCCGGGATATAGTCCAGATAGGTACCATCTCGACGGAGCCGGATTAGCAAGTCAGGAATAGCCGCAATAATGGCACGGTTTTGGGCCTCACTTTGACGCAGCGCCGCTTCTGCCCGCTTTTGGTCAGTAATATCTCGGCCAACAATAACTACCAAGTTATCTGTTAAGGGAGAAATAGTGGTAGAGAGCCACACTTCTTGGTCGCCCATAGGTAAGCTGTATTCAGTACGGACAGGAGTTTGTGTCCGCAGACTTTCTTGAATACAACTGAGGACGTGGTTAGCTTGGGCTGGGGGCATCACATCCACGAGACGTTTGCCTATCATCTCACTAGCTGGCTTGTAGAGGTTCATGTTGTGAGTAGGCGCAACCTTAAGGCAGCGTCCAGAGGCATCTCGTACTAGCACTATGTCATTCATGGCAGCTAGTAAAGCTCGTAGTTCGGCTTGAGACTGCTTTTGCGCCAAGACAGACCCTAACTGCCCTGAAATGGCTGGTACTAGCCGGATCCACCGTTCATCTTGGGGGCGCACAATTCGTGTAAGGAATACCAATACGGCAATGACGCGATCTTGTTCTCCAGTTTCATAGGAGTTGGACATAGCGACGATCGGCACCCCGAATCCTGCCACAAACCCACAGGCGGCGGCTGGTTCATGGCGCAAGAATGATTCGTCTAGGTCTTTACTTAAATCCGTAGTCCATTCCGGTTGACGTTGTTGCCACACCCGACCAGGCAACCCTTCCCCTGGCAAAAAGGTCAAGGCTTCGGTGTAGTTGCGAAATTGATCGAGAGCCGTTGATGCAGCACTATCCAGCGTCGATTGATCGCTACACCAACTAGTAGCACACTCAATCACCGTGCGATCGGACGACTCTACCCAAGCTTCTCCATAGTTCCATCCCGTTACTTCACAGAGAGAGTGCAAGGCAACTTCCAAGGCAGTGTTAAAGTCAGGGGCAGCACTAATAGCTTGGGTGATGCCCAGCACGAGCTGTAGTTCTTCATCGGCTTCCTTCAGAACCTTATTGGAATAGACGAATAGCTGAGAGTAGGCTAACAGCAATGTATTCATTGGCAGAAGCCGCCAAGTGTTATCTGGTTGTTCAACGACGATCGGCTCGTAGGTGTAGGGTTCTGGACGACCTAGAGCACGATTCACAGCAGCTTGAATGGTACAGGTAGGCGGCAGCAGCAGAAATGACTGTAAGCCAAGGCTCTGCTCAGCTTGGTTAATAGCATTCAGCATCACCCCTATGGGACGCTTACTATACATCTCGACTCCGTAGGGCCGCCCAAAATATTCAAAGAACTTGGGACGGGCAATCATGCCTAGTAGCTTGGCATGATCATCCGTGATCAGTACACCAGGTAACTTGGGATGATCTCGAAAGGTTTCCATGACCGCCATTCCCAGAGTTGACTCAGGCACCTGAAAATCATAGGTAGGCAAGTCTTCTAGGGTAGACATCAGGGCTACGGTCACTTGATGTTCTAGATCATTTACCTGATTCTGATCACGAATCTTGCGTTCCAGGGCCGCGTTTTGGTCTTGTAGCCGCTGTTGCAGCCGCTTCAGGGTGAGGTGGGTTTGCACTCGCGCTAAAATTTCTGCGGATTGAAATGGCTTAGTGATGTAGTCAACAGCCCCTAGTTCAAAAGCCTTTACTTTGTTAGCAACATCGTCTTGGGCGCTGATGAAAATGATGGGAATGTCACGGGTTTTCTGGTTAGCCTTGAGTTGCTGGCACACTTCATAGCCATTCATTTCTGGCATGAGAATATCGAGCAAAACTAAATCAGGCAAGTCCATATGGGCGCTGGCAAGAGCAATGGTCCCTTTTGTGGCAATTCGGATTTCATGGCCATTGGCTGCCAGTAGCCGCTTCAGCACTCGCAAGTTATCGGGGTTGTCATCCACGATTAGGATTTTAGACTTGGGGATTTCATCAACAGTACCCGTCATAGTGTCGAGGCAACTTGCAGGAGGCTATGAGACTATGGCTATGAGACTATGTAGTTATGCTTCAGTCTAACGATAGTTGCGATCGTAAATCAGCACTACAACTCATTCAAACAGACGCACACTCGATCCGTAATACTACGTGTAATTTAGAAAAGATGGACTTAGGTGACAACAGTTTGGTCAGGCCAACATAAGCAGATTTCTTGCCGCTAGTTCAGTCAGTTAATGACGTTGGTCATCGGCAAGCAACCCTAGAGCGAGGCCCCCTTTCACGCTAGCTTAGGGTCATGCTGCACTCGCGAATCCCACAGTCCTGCCTTCAGCATAATGGGACGACAGCGCTAAAATCACAGAATGCAGTCAAGTTTTATTAGAACTTTAATCCAGTACTGCCAGGTTTATCAGAACTTTACAGATTGTGCATAGCCTTTGTCTCTCAATTTAGTCTCCACTCATTTTTTAGCAAATCATTTCCCTTGACATAGGTTGCCCTGAGCAATCCCCTAGCTAACCCCTTTCATCTGATTGATTGGGCAGACAGCCATTAGGACATTATGATGGCAACCATAGTTGCGATCGTCAGGGCTAGGAAATAAAGCAACGCTGTACAGTGCAGGTGTAGCAACAGATCTGCTCCGTAAAAAACAAACCAATAGTCGGCTCTTACAATCTACATCACCTCCTTGCAGAATCGGTATTATTGATTGACCAATGACCCATGACCAATAACAATTGATTCATGACCAACGGAGGATGTGCGCCATGGCTGGGCGGTTGCTGTTAGTGGATGATGAACCTAGGCTGCGGGAAGCTGTAGAAGCCTATCTTAGTGATAGTGGCTTTGATGTAGATGTGGCTAGCAATGCCACAGAAGGTTGGGCAATGATGCAACAGCGCCTCTATGATTTGGTGATTACGGATATCATGATGCCCCAAGTGGATGGTTACCAGTTTTTGCGGCAACTGCGGGAGGATCCCAGGTTCAAGTCGCTGCCTGTGGTGTTTCTAACGGCGCGGGGCATGACAGCTGATCGCATCCAAGGTTACAAGGCTGGTTGTGATGCCTACCTATCCAAACCCTTTGACCCCGATGAGTTGGTGGCGATCGTCGAAAATCTGTTGGAAAAGAACACCCCCACGATTCCTGAAATCACTGGTGACGGGGAAAACTTAGACATTGCTGACATGGCGCGGCAAATTGCTGAAATTCGAGAGCTACTGATTCGGCAGGGAGCATTAACTCCAACGGGCATTGCTAAGACACCTGCTCCCATCAACATCGACTTGACACCCCGTGAGCGCAGTGTCTTGGAATTGGTAGCCCAGGGTTTGATGAACAAAGAAATTGCCCGTCGCCTAGAGACCAGCGTTCGTAATGTGGAAAAGTATGTGAGTCGGTTATTTAGCAAAACAGGCACCAACAGCCGCACAGAACTAGTGCGCTATGCGCTAGAGCATGGCTTGACTCAGTAACTACATTCCCCACCATAGGAGCACTCCTAGCAAGAGACTTACTAAACCCAGTGCCACCCACGTGAAGCGATTATCACGGGTATTCACTTGGCTCAAGTCTACTGCGTCTAGTTCGTAGCTCTTGCGATCGACCACTTTACGGCTAGGCTTGGCCGTGGCATAGGCAGCACTAGTCTTCTCGACATCTAAAGCAGTCAGGTCAGGAATTTGGGTTAACCACTCTGGACGAGTGACCAGCCTAGGGGCTTCGAGGATGGCCAGCAGGCGACGACTCTGTTTGCGAGTTTCAATGTCTGGATGTTGACCCAAGCGGCGGCAGAGAGCAATAGCTTCACTCGATTGACCTGCCGCTTCATAGGCTGTCACCAGCCAAATTTGCATCTCGCCCCCAAAGCGCAATTGCCGATTCACCAGGGCACAGGCTTTTTCTAATTGCTGTACCGCTTCACGATATTGACCTGATTCAAAGGCGATTTTGCCTGCTTGGTAATGACCATTGGCAAGTTGCATAGCTTCGGAGGACATAGACATTAGCAATATTTGGAACTACAGACAACTAAGGTACTAGGCTAGGTAGCTAGGGAACGGCCTCGCCAAGTCCAGCCCCAACCTGTTTCGGTTTTAATGACGGAGGCGATCGCCATGGCCATCACAATCCCTCCCCCTAGCCAACTTAACCACCAATAGTACAACGGTTGGTGAAATAAGTGGGCACAGTAGCAACGCAGCCCATATTGGGCCGCAAGGGTCAGCACCAGCAACCCAACAGCAGTGAACAGCAGCAACGGGTGAGACACACGGGATGGATGCCAAGCGAGAACTGGAATGCTCGTGAGGGCTAACCAAGGGAAGACATAGAGCAATGCCATGGCTACGGCAATAAGGAACATCGCAGCAATACTCCGCTGGGCACCTAGGTAGAGGTTTTTTGTCCAACCTTCCCAAAGGGCAGCAAAGGAGCGATACATGCGCACTTGCACCAGTCCCAAAGCTAAGACATAGCGCAAGCGGTATCCTTGGCGTTTAATTCGGCGTGCTAGTTCCACATCTTCTACAACCTCGGCAGCAACGGCACGATGACCACCGATCGCTGCATAGGCTTGTCGTCGAAACAACATAAACGGCCCAGCGGCAAAGGCTGTAGGATCACTGGGGTCGTTGACGGCATCAAACCGGAACCCAACCGCCAGCAGCCCCATCATCAGCGGCTGAACCAGCCATTCAGCAAAACAGCCACAAATAATTTCTGGAGCGCAACTGAGCAGATCGATCTGATAGGATTGGCTTTCAGCAAGGGCAGCCGCGATCGCCCCTGGTGCTAACCGCACATCAGCATCCATGAACAGCACATAATCTCCGGTTGCTTGGTTTGCGGCTTGGGCACAAGCCCAATTCTTGCCACGCCAAAGTTCTTGGGTAGGTCGAGGCGGCACGGTCAACACATGCAACCGGGTATCAGTCGCCGCTAGTGCTTGGGCAATGATAGCGGTTTGGTCAGTCGATTCATCATCTGCAATCCAAACCGATAGCTCTACAGTTGGTGGCAGGTCACTAGCTAGCACAGACTGTACACAGTTTTGTAGGTTCAGTTCTTCATTGTAAGCAGGGATAATGACCGTAAGGGTACAGGGAGTTAGAGCGATCGTAGCTGGCTCCAGGTGAGGAGCAGCCGCCATTGATTGCCGCAGACGATAGCCAAACCAGGCGATCGCTGCCAATGAGGCCAACAGCCCTACAATCGCTATCTCCATAATCACAGTGCCCATACCTTCTATCCCCTAGCCGTACCCATACCACGCATTGTGCTGTTTGCCCCATCCTGTTTGTCCATCAGTAATATCCCCAGTATCCCACGTTCCTTGGTTCGATGATTCCAGCCACCGTGACCAAGGTCAATTGGCATGAGCACAAGGGGAAGGGGAAACAGTTGCATGGTGCAACTGGGCCAGAAACTGCTCAGTGACAGCTTTAGGGTCGGGTGCCTGCATGATGGCTCGCACGACGGCGACACGGGTAGCCCCGGCTGCCATTACATCCTTGAGATTGGTGAGATCCACACTGCCGATCGCATACCAAGGTATTGACACCTGCTCAGCAGCATACCGCACATAGCTGAGTCCGGCGGCAGCTTTTCCGGCCTTGGTAGGGGTTTCGTAAACAGGGCCTACGCCTACATAGTCCACATTGCTGGCAAGTGCCCGCTGGAGTTCGTCAGGGTTTGTAGTAGACATACCAATAATGCGATCGACTCCCAATAATTGCCGCACAATGGTTGGATCTAAATCCTGTTGACCTACATGCACCCCGTCTGCGTCCACTGCTAGGGCAATATCAGGGCGATCGTTGACCAAAAATAGGGCACCATAGCGGTGACAGAGGTCGCAGAGTTGCTTCGCCCGCGTAAACCGAATGCCATCTTCCACCGACTTATCACGATATTGCACCAAGGCTAACCCACCTTGTAGGGCAGCCTCCACTACCTCTAGGAGATTGTCTACTGGGGATGTCACCAGGTATAGCTGGCTTTGGTAGAGCCTTTGACGACGATCTTGCGGTTGAACATCCCTCATCATCAACTGACTCTCTAGGGCATACACCCGATAACGCATTTGCTTAAAGGCTTCACCCATACGGGGTTCATACAGCTTGCCATATTCCTCCACAACTCGTAGTGCTTCCTGTACGCGGCACAGGTTGGCCTGCAGCAAATCCCCTAGAGTCGATCGCTGCTCTTCACGCTCATGGGTAATTGTCGTCCCTGGATCTTCCGGCGTGTTTCGTGCTGCCCGCAATTCAGGCCCATGCCAAGCTGCTATTGCCTGTCGCAAGTCCTTGCACTCAGCCGTCAGTTCCCGATTTTCCAAACCAAATCGACACCAGTCTTCAATCACCCGCAAGCCTTCCCGTGCTCGATCAAGATTAGCATCCAGAATTCGCTGCACAGCATTGGGGGATGCACTCAACTCCATAGCCAACTACCATTCTCACTTAGTGCCATTGCTTCATAAAGCTTAACCTAGGATTTGATCATACGCTAGCTGGCCTTCATTCTGTGTTGGAGAGAACACCCTAACTTGGCGTAAATATTCTTCAAGTGCTTTTTGACTGTGTTGATGCTGATATACAACTCTGTGGCAATCTCTGCATAGCTATAGTTAGCCTGTCGCAGTGCCCAAATTTCCAGTTCTCGGGGTGTTAAGCCATCCTGTTGCACATTTTTCAGGGAAACTCGTTTTTGCAGCCGTTGATTTTGGATGGTCACAATCACCAATGGGGTAGGAAATAGGGTTAATTGCGATCGTCGAGCCTCTAGGTGCAACGTGCCTAAGGAGGTTGTCAAGAGTTTTGACTCTAGAATGACAGCATAATGGGTTTGAATGCTACTAGTTTTAGTTGTAGCTGCATGAAGCCGCCAGATTTCTTGGTTGAAGAGGTGAGCCTCATGTTCATCCTCAGCCAGATGGTCAAGGATTTGATGAAGTTGCCAATTGGCATAGAGAATTTCCCCCCGTTCCGTGAGGAGCAAAATGCCATAGGTAAACCCTTCCAAAATCCCCTGCAGAAATGCATAGTTGAACTGCCGATTCTGAGCCTTAACAGTCTTTATTGTGTTAGCAATGTTAGTCATGGTAATGTTACCTACCTTGAGGAATTGATGCTAATGGAGGTGGTGATCCCTCCACAGAGGTTTAGGTGATGACGATCGCAGCCTATTCAGTTGAGCTAGAGCACTGGACAATACCAGGAATGACCCCTACTTGAGTAGGTAAATCCTTAAAGCAAATAGGATGGATTATACCGAGTACAATCCATCTTGATCAGTCTGAACAAAGGGTTACTAGCTGTCACTAAGCCTGCACGATTATGCTTGGTGAAGCCCGTCCAGAGGGTTTGTCTTACCCGGTAGGGATGCGATAATATGTGCTCCCTGGCCTGTGGGTGCCATTGAGTCTTGAACAGGGCCTATAGTGGGTGCCATTGGTTCTAGAGGGGCAGTAGGGATTTGGTTGAGGTCTTCTGGGTGCTAGGAGTATTGGGGAAATTCTACTCCTGTTCGGTGCTGGCATAGTTCATGTTCTCCTGAGCATAAAGGATTAAGTGGAATGATTGCAAACCGACTTAGACCAAATAGACGATCGTGCAGGCTCCAGCCCGCACTACGAGCGAACCAAAGTTGTGTAACCAGTTCTTGGAAAATCGGTATAACAATGCCGTTGTCAACAGGTGATGGATGTGTGATCTATCAGCCTCTTCAGTTCAGGGCTTGGCTGGTATGGAGTGGGTGCTATTGGGGGAACTAGGCTTTTTGGGATTAGGCTTGGGCTTGCGCCTAGACTCGGGCTTAGATAAGCTTGGGGTAGTTCTAGCTGGTTGCTGGGGCATAATGACTATCCTTTAATGTCGAGGGTTGATCATCTAACACAGAGCAGTTGTTGCTAGGTTGTTCAACAACTATTGAGGAATAGGCGGGGGCAAGTTCAGCCTATTCAGTTTAGTGTTACTCAGGGATTAGTTGGTTTCGCGATCGTAGACACCCTTAAGTTTGCAGCCAGACATTGACTGACTCAGGTTCCCTTAAACCTCCTCTCTAGTACAGGAGGGGGAAACCCTTCATTGGATCAGGTCATTTGTAGTTTCAGTAATTTAACCGGACTTAGGGTATTCTTCACTGCCAAGATGTCTCTTCCGGAATAATGACCACTGTACAAATGACTAATTTCCCAAAAATTTGGTATGGCTCTATATGGTGGAATCATATTAGGGTATGTACTGAGCTTGTCGCAGTGGTTACATCTTATTGATAGCCTAGGTAGTGACCATTCCTGCTAGAATAGACCCACTAGTAAACCTGTCTTAATCCAGTGCTATGTCTCAGGCCAACTTGCCCCATTTACGTCGGCAACCCCTGCCTACTATGTATGACTTGCCCAGTGAAACCGTAGGAGAACCCGCATTGCCTGATGAATTTCACCGCTTTCAAGCCGACTTGATGGAGGAAACCTGTCAGCCACCTACTTACTCACCTGACCAGATCTTCATAGCCTGCGACCTTTACCTCTACTACGACAGTCGCCATCCCCTCTGGTATAAGCGCCCAGATTGGTTCTTAGCTGTTGACGTTCCCCGTGCTAGCCAGCAGCAGGATTTACGCCTCAGCTATGTCATCTGGCAGGAGGGCGTTCCCCCATTTATGGTGCTGGAATTACTCTCTCCTGGCACAGAAGAGGAAGACCTGGAGCAAAACCTGCGAGCACTCAACAAGCCACCTACCAAGTGGGAAGTCTATGAACGGATTTTACGTGTTCCCTACTACGTGATTTACGATCGCTACGACAATCACCTCCGAGTTTTTCGGTTAGAAGGTACTCGCTATCAAGCCGTAGCACTGCCTCAACATCGATTGTGGATTGAGGAATTGCAGCTAGGGTTAGGGCTGTGGCAAGGCGACTACAAGGGAATTACAGGGCTGTGGTTGCGCTGGTATGATGCGGCTGGGGAATGGGTGCCAACTGCTCAAGAACGGGCTGAACAGGAACGGCTGCGGGCTGAGCAAGAACGGCTACGGGCTGAGCGACTGGCTGATTACCTGCGCTCCCAAGGGATTGATCCCGACAGCTTGTAGGAATGTGACACCTAGCAAATTATCCCTTGCGATTTAGAGCCAGTCCTAAATAGATCCAGCTCGTCATGGATGGCAGTAGCCAAGGCATGAGCACGGCGGCTGAGTTATAAAGCTGGAGGCTGACTAGCCCATAGAGTCCCGTCACACCCAGAAAGAGCAGCATTAGACGATAGCGTTGTTGTTGCGATCGACGGCTTAAGTGCAGAGTGACCCCTTTGGTAACCACCGCCGCCACAGGAACTAGCCAGCGATCGGGAATCCTCACTATTGGACGAGCAATCAACAGATCCCGTAGAGCTTGGGCAATATTTTCACCGCCGAATATTGTAGAGCAATCTCTTTCTAGCTGCTGCCGACGCTTACACCAATATTGGGTCGATAGATAAGCAGAAAAGGTATCTTCAGCTTCACCATATCCCCACGAGGCAATCAGCACAATCGGTTGCGTTACGGTTCTTGCCCAAGCTGAATCAGGCTCGGCTTGCTCAAGAAATTGCCAAGCTGGGATAAATCGATAAGCTGTTTCTAAAGGCAACGCAAAGTCATTAATAGTGGATAATCCCAGGGGTAGGTTGGGTACCTGTAGTGGTGCGATCGGACTTTGGTCTGGGCGATTGAGCCATTGTCTCAGATAGCCACTAACGGCCAATTGAAAGTCACCTTGATGTTCAAGCTGGGGTTGGGGGTAGGACTGGTGAAAAGATGCCTGGGAAAGAATTTTAGCTATTGCTAGCAAGTAGGTAAACGGGCATAGGTTATGACAGGTTCCGTCTTGGGCTGAGGGATAGTGGTATCTCACATCTCCCCTCAGGCTCCATTGCAGTCGGTTGCCACTGTCATGTAGTTTGTCTTTGTCATTAACTGCAAACACAAACCAGGTGTTTTTGTAGGCAACGCTTGCTTCAATAGCTTGAGTGAGCTGCTGTTCGTGGGGTTGTTCCGTATCTAGAAAATAGTCAATGCCAACGACACGTGCCTCTAGGGAAGCAGTGTCTGCCACGATTTTTGCCAGATACCGACGATCAATAGGAAAGGTCTTAAAGTTGGGGATGGTTCTTTGGGCACGATCGATCGACTCCTGATCAATACCAATCAGCAGCACAGGGGGAACTATCTGCGATGGCACTTGGTTGGTCAGATCGTAATAAACAGCTTGGCTGAGGTAGCGAAGATCCAGTAACCAAGAGGATATAACCCCATCCATGCTAGATACCAAGACTGCTACTGCTAGCACGATTGCCTCTAGAGGCGTAGGGAGCCATTGGCGAGAAAGCCGGAAGGATTGTAGCCACTGTTGCCAGCGGGGCGGGGCGAATTGAAAAGGTGGTGCCTGGGCAGGGCTGAACAAGAGTGGTAGCAGGTCAGTAGAGGGATAGGCAAATTGTTGGGTAGTTCGTAAGTGCTGACAAGCAGCATAAACTGCCGATTGGATTGTTTGGTGATTGGCTAGGCTATGGCACAAATGGTGGAGAAACTGCTGAGCCACATCGGTACGAATAGGTTCTCGCATAGCCACGACCTGCAACCCCAGTTGGACAAGGGATTGGGCGATATTCAAACTACTACAGGAGTTGAAAATGGCCAGGCGTAAGCCACGATCGCAGGCCCTAGTCAGTGCTGTTTCTAGTTCACTAGTAGCCAGCGCCACTTGGGGCGTAATCATCACTCGTCCTCCTGTTACGGCAGTTTCTTGACTATGCCCCACAAACACCAACATATCCCAACCCAGCTCATCCCCAATGGTTTGCAAAATTCTATCCTTAATAGCCATAGCCTGCTCCTGAGATGGCCACGTGAGGCGACACAAAACAGCTAAGGATTTGAGTAGTTGGAGGGCTTGCCA
>JANWZG010000076.1 GCA_025054735.1 Cyanobacteriota bacterium
TGCGACCGGCTGATTACAAATCAGCTGCTCTACCAACTGAGCTACACCAGCAAGCAGCTACTATACTAACATCTAAACCTGACAATCATCACCTACTGACTGGTTTGGATGCCCCGTTGTTGGAGTTGGTTGACAAAAAACTCTTCGAGGGAGAGGCGATCGCGACTCATACTAATCAATTGAGCATCCATCAGTTTGAGGCTAGCTAAAAACTCGCAGGGATCACCCAAGAGATGACCGTGCCAGTGACCATCATGCGAGGTTAAATCAGGTAGCCATTGCATTAAAACTTCTGGGTTACCGCCATCAATAGTGACGCGATAGCGATTGTCGCCTATAAGGACTTGATTAATAGCTCCGGTGTAAATCAAATCTCCTTGTGCCAAGATAGCGATACGATCGCAGATCTGCTCCACATCAGCCAAGATATGGCTGTTAAAGAAGATTGTTTTACCTTGAGCCTTCAGAGACAGCACAATTTCTCGAATCTGGTAACGTCCTAGCGGATCTAAGCCAGACATTGGCTCATCTAGAAATACAACTTCTGGGTCGTTGATCAATGCCTGTGCCAAACCCACCCGTTGCAGCATTCCCTTAGAATATTGCCGGAGTTGTTTTTTGTGGGCTGTAGCTGATGACAACTTCACCAGATCAATTAGCTGGGGAATGCGCTGTCGCTGTACATCTGAGGGAATTTGAAACAGACCCGCTGTAAATTTCAGCAATTCCCAAGCTGTAAGATAGTCATAGAAGTAGGGATTTTCGGGTAAGTAGCCAACACGCTGACGAACAGCTCGATCGCCCAATGGCATCCCTAACAGAGAGCCACTTCCCCTAGTAGGATTCACAACGCCTAGCAAGATTTTTAATAGTGTAGTTTTGCCTGCACCATTTGGCCCTAGCAGACCAAACGTTTCTCCTTGAAATACTTCAAGAGAGAGATTTTTCAGAGAAATAACAACTTGATTTAACCAGAAGCCAGTGCGATAAGCCTTGTGTAAATTGGTAACTTTAACTACTGCTAGGCGGTCATCTGTTGTCGAGTTAACCTGTGCTTTCATCACCGTCATGTCGAGCTACTACCTACCAGCACGTTTTTTTTAGACCACTGATGCCTTTACAAGCCATATCATGACTAACAGTTCACCTGAATGGAATATCGTACCGGATGATCTGATGTTAACTGTCCGCCATTCTTTGTAGTAGTAATCATGCCAAAAGATTCCTGCTCTCAGCAGTGCCGAAGTATAGCATCTAGTCCAGATCAGATGGGTGTAAGTTTGTTAAATTAAATCTCTTCGCCCAATTCACGTAGACGCTGGGCCAAGTAATCAGCTCGCTGGCGCTCGGTCTCAGCCCGCTGGCGCTCGGTCTCAGCCCGCTGGCGCTCAGTTTCAGCCCGCTGGCGCTCAGTTTCAGCCGCATCCAGATAACGCTGACCTCGGTGATCATACCAGCTCAACACTTCCCGTGCTAAGGGGTCAGTGGGCAACACACAGCGTCCAATACCTAGACCAACCTCTGGCATCCAATATGGTTCACCAATTTGAAGTTGGTAGGTTCCATTCACAAGCTTATAAACCTCGAAGGGGAGTTGACCATCCCTGCGCCAGAACTCTGGATTGTAAACGACATAATACAGCACGCCTAGCTTGGCATAGATAGCCATCTTCTCGTCATATTCGCCGCCCGGTGTATGAGACACAATTTCCACCACTAGGATGGGCGGAATGTAGTTTTCTTCCCAGGTAACGTAACTGCGACGAGACTTGCCTGCTTTGCGACGAGGTACGCCAAGGCTCAGGAAGCCATCGGGTACTACAGGAACTCTGGGATTATTACCAGTGGTGTGATAGATGCCCATATCAACGGCAAAGTACCAATCTTGGCGATCGCGCCAGATATGGTTCAACAGAAACAACAACAAGTTAGGAATCCAATTTTGGTCTTCATTATCCACAGGTGTATCATCCGAGTCAGGCAATTCCTCACTGCTAGGTAACTCTTGATGCAATGTCAGATCAGGAGACAGCATAGGGGTAACTCCAGCCAAGAATAATGGTGAATTGAATGTGCCTATACTCTAGCTCTTATCTAGGCTCTGTATCATTGTGTTGAACAGTGAGTCGTTGCTCTAACCACCCGATCGCTAAATCGGCACCCAGTGCTAAAAGAGCCGCAGGAACCGCACCTGCCAAGATCAACTGATTATTGACTACAGCAATGCCACGAAAGATGAACACTCCTAAACCACCCGCACCGATCGCAGGAGCAATAGTAGCTATGCCAATAGCAATCACTGTTGCTACCCTAACCCCAGCGAGAATCACTGCCGTTGCCGAGGGTAGCTCAACTTGTAGCAGGAGTTGGTGGTCAGTCATGCCCATCCCCCGTCCAGCTTCTCGCACGGCTAGATCTACTCCCATAATGCCCGTATAGGTGTTGCGAATGATAGGTAATAGGGAATAAAGACAAAGGGCAACGATCGCTGGCGTATTACCAATACCACCTAGCAAGGGCACTGAAAGCAGGAAGCCAAACATTGCGAGGCTAGGAATAGTTTGTAACACATTGGCAGTACCCAGAATAGGGGCTGATAGATAGGGTTGGCGGGTAATCAGGATACCGAGGGGGATACCTAGCAGTAGGGCGATGATCATCGCAATACCTACTAGCAGTAGATGTTCCCCAGTTCTCACCAAAATCTCAGTCCCGTAGCGCAGCAGAAAAAAGTCGCCCATAGCACGTGGCTGATCAGCATTCCAGAGATATTCACTTAAGCTATCGTGTTATTGCCACTCTGACCAGTCGTTATTAAAAATGGAGGTGTTTGGGAAGGCAATAGGATTTCCTTGCTGAACTAAGCGTTTTTGAAGTTCCTCTAGTTTAGGTTCTGGGCGAGGCAAGTCATCCACAAGCTGATAGGGAGGAATACCCTCTGTGAGTGCAAAGTCTGCTGTTACCCCAGCAGCAGCGCCAGACGACCACTCAAAGCTATGCACCCGGTAAGAAGCAGCCGCAATCGTACTAGTTGCGATCGCCTTCCCCGCCACCAACAGATTATCAATCCGCTGGGGAATCATGGCACGCAGTGGTATCTGGTAGGGATAGGCAACCTTGCCACCAACTTCTGCCCGGCGCACACTTGCTCGCTCTGTGTTTCCTGGCTTTTCAGGAGGATGTTCCGTCATGCAGGGATGAAAGTCGATCGCGTAGTGCCCAATGCCCACTGAATCGGGATAAATGCTAGCCCGGTGGCGCAACCGTATTGGCTCTAGTGGTTGATTACTTTGAATGCGAGGAATCGTTTCTATGCCACTAAGAGCAACACCAAGACTACGATAGAGGCTCGGCGGCAATTGTTGGTAGTAGGTGTCTGCAAAGGGATTCTGGGTAATATCTACTTCATGGATAGTGAACCCATCGGGATGGCCCCAAGCAGGCCGACCAATAATTCGCCGCACCTCTCGCATGTAAGGATATTTAGACAATCCGTGCGCAGTGCCCATGGGCGACTCTAGACCTGCTAGGTAGCGATAGCGCGGGTCTGGCTTTTTCACACCCTCTCCCAATTGGGAATCAGTAGTGCCTGCTACTAGCCAGTAATAGAAGCCGATCGCAGCCTCTTCTCCCTTGCGGAGGGTCTCTACTCGCAATCCTCCTAACCATCGCCCTGGTTGCAACTGCCCACTGGCCTGAAGTTGATTACGGCTCAAAATCAGGTTATCCTTCGCGGTGCCCGGTCGATAGTCGTTACCCCACGTCCAATTCTGCATCGAAATATCCCCTGGAGCCGGATCCATAACCCCAAACCTGCCCATAGGTGCTTGCTGTCCAGGTGGACTGTAGATGCGGCGATAGGTGAACAGATCCTCAACACGGGCAAAGCGGGACTGCTCAAAGCTGTAGTAAGGGGCATATTGGGGATAAAAATCGGGCATCGTCTGAGGCTGAGGATCTGCCATGGCCTCCATAGCAAACGTGTAAGTAAAACCTTGGGTGCAGTAAGGAAAGGGAGTTTCGCTAGCAGCAGATGGTTCCCAGGGCGATCGGGCATCAATACCTAGGCGGTAAGGCACATCGGCTAAGGCAATCAGTTCACCGGTCTCTGTAGCATCAATTACATACCATGCTGGAATGTCCGGCGATCGCACCCTATCAGGGGTAGGTGGCTTGGGCACTAGTCGGATAATGGTCTTCTGGAAGCGGGATGAGTCAGCATAGGTATAAGCATCAGTGATAGTCTGTGATAGTGGTTCGGTGTTGAGTGGTGGTGTATTGGGTTGAGGACGGTGTTGAATGGCAATCACCCCTTGAATTTGCTCGCCACCGGCAGTTGGTGGCCCTCCCACTTGGGCAATCTCCAGCTCTTTAATGACCGTATTGGGCAGCCAGATCAACGTGCCGCCACCCTTAACTTCAGCTTCCTGTAACTTTTCCCACAAGACTGCATGTCCATCACGAGGTAAAAAGCAGTGACTACTAACCCAGCAATTGCCGGGATCCACACCGCCATAGACAGCTAGGATGCGATCGCGAAAGGATAAGTATCCACGAGCAAAGAACAAGCGACGACGCTGAGTTGGGCGTTCATCCAATGCTGAGGTACCCTGGGACGAAATTTGTCCACCTACCCAGTCAGTAATCTCTGTCATGCAGACTGTTCGCCCTGCTAACAGCCCTTCATAGGCTGCTGCTGATCCAGCCAAGCCGCCCCCTGCAATCAACAGCTCACACTCAAGGGTTCGGTCGAGGCGAACTGGAGCAGAATAGGCAGGTGCCATACTGGTGCTAGCTGTCACTAGAGCTAGGGAGAAAAATCTGATAAGACCCTGAAGGTAGGGGTTACGATTGCAAACCATTACGGCGGTAAGACAACAACCGACCCTATTCTAGTGTGTAGGCTGCAAGGGTTGTGTGAATGCGAAGAAAAGGTTAGAACTTGATAGCAACTAGCGCTAGCAGTCAGGGTTTAAACGCTTATTACAAGTACCCTGGCTAGTCTATCTCAAAGTGTGAAGTAGCCAGGTAAGTGAGAAACTCTGAGTATGAGCAAACCTAACGTTTTACCGCTGACATCATTTAACTGAAACCCAAAGCCCGTATCGAGATTTGAACTCGAGGCCTCTTCATTACCAATGAAGTGCTCTACCCCTGAGCTATACGGGCACTGTGACTGTCACTACATGCAACTAATATGCAACTGACAATTACAACCGTGTGGTGGGCCGGGCTGGATTTGAACCAGCGTAGGCATAGCCAGCGGATTTACAGTCCGCCCCCATTAACCACTCGGGCACCGACCCATCAAACTCACGATTAGTTATCATAGCACGATCATGCCAATGACTTGGAAATGCCGTTCATTAATCTAGTGAAACGTCACAGCTCAATTCTAAGATAGCGTCTTGCCCTGTAGTAGAGGCTTCAGCGCCAAAGTAGTGACTTACTGTAAACTCTAAAGCTCAACTATCGGCGTTGCTGAGACCGTAGATTGCAATCACAACAACCGTAATGTTGTCGCGCCCTCCCTTCTCCTTTGCCGCATTCACCAGAGCGACGGCTGCTTTCTCACAAACTCGAATAGATTTGAGGCTAGCAGCGATCGCCGTATCGGCCAGTTCTTCAGTCAGTCCATCACTACAGAGTAATAGCCGATCGCCAGCCTGCACTTCAAAGGACCTCACATCAATCTGAGCCAAGTCTTCTCGACCTAAACACTGAGAGAGCACATGTCGATAGGGATGCACCTTAGCCTGATCAGCAGTGAGTTCTCCTAGCTTGAGTGCCCGTGCTACCCAAGTATGGTCTTCAGTCAGTTGCTCTAGGCGAGAGCCGCGTAATCGATACAGTCGCGAGTCTCCCACATGGCCGCACCAAGGCTGGTCATTTTCTCTGAATATGACCACGACTGCTGTTGTGCCCATATCAGCTCGCTCAGGGTGCGATCGTTGATCCTGAAGAATGGCCTGATTAGCCTTCATTAGGGCAGAGTAGAGTAAATCAGGAGAACTTTCAGAACTGTCCCAGTTAGCCTCCAAATAGTCTCGAATTGTCTCAAATGCTATGCGACTGGCTTCTTGTCCACCAGCATGACCGCCCATACCATCGGCCACGATGAAAAAGCGTCCCTGAGGGTCGTTGTAGTATGCATCTTGGTTTACGGAACGGACTAAACCTGGATCCGTTAAACCGGTGAAGAGCCGCTTCATACGTTCGTTGGTCGTGACTGCCTAAAGAAATTACCAGATACTACGGGTTTTTTTCATACCGATCAAGACGAATTAACAAGCGAATCAAGGCAATTGCGGATACCAATGCAGCCAATGCAGAAACCGCTGCCAACCAAACCATGCCATTCACAACTAAAACGGTTGCTGATAATGTAAACGTGCCCACTAACAACGTATAGTTAGTGCCCATATTGACATTACCTAGGCGACGGATTAGTCGGTCTGTTTCGGTCGATCGAACCCGAACTCGAATATCACCCCTATCTAATTTATCTAGTGTATCTTCAATTCGGCGGGGTAATGCAAGAGCTGTGTTACCAACTTGTAATGCTTGACGACTTAACTCGTTCAAAAATCCTGCTTGGTTAGTGGAATTGCTGTCGTTCATAAGCTGAAGTGCAAAAGGTTGTGCAACCGTTACAAAGTTAAAATTTGGATCTAAACCTTGACCAACGCTCTGGAGGGTTGAAAATGCCCGCATGACAAAGGTAAAGGTTGCAGGGAAGCGAAAAGGTCGTCCGTAGGCAATTTCGTAAAGATCGTCAATAATCTCATCGATTGACTGCTCTTCAAAGGAACGATCCATAAAGTTATCTAACATGTACTGAATAGAGCGCCGCACTGGCCCCATGTCTTCTACGGGTACAAGGGCATCTAGATCGATTAGCGCCCTGATGATGCGATCGGCATCTTTTTGGGTAATCCCAAACATGGTTTCTACTAATTTTTCTCGCGTAATCGACTTTACGCGGCCCATCATACCGAAGTCATAGAAAATCAAGGCTCCATCAGGAGCAACCGCAATGTTACCAGGATGGGGATCAGCATGGAAAAAGCCATTGCGTAAAATCTGTTGGAGATAGGCTTCAGCACCTCGATTTGCGATCGTACGTCGGTCTAAGCCTGCTGCCTCTAACGCATCATACTGACTAATTTTGATCCCCGGTAGGTATTCTAGTGTCAATACCCGGCTTGAGGTGTAACGCCAGTAAACACGAGGTACCCTTACCCAGTCTTGATCTCGAAAATTGCGACGGAACTCGTCTGCATTACGTCCTTCATTCAAATAGTCAATTTCTTCATATAGAATCTTGTAGCATTCTTCATAGATGCCCATCCATTCAATGCCTTTGGCCCAGTCGGGTGGATTTTCCTGGAAACGCTGGGTAATAACTTTTAAGATAGCTAAATCAATCTGGAATAACTGCTTAAGTCCGGGCCGCTGAATCTTGACGACGACTTCTTCACCAGAGTGCAGCTTTGCCCGATGCACCTGACCCAGACTGGCGGCTGCTAAGGGAACGGGATCGAAGCTAAAAAATAGCTCGTGGACTGGCTTACCGAGGTCTTCTAGAAGGATTTTCTTAGCTTGGTCATAGCTAAAGGCAGGGACTTGATCCTGCAACTTTGCTAACTCATTCACATACTCAGGTGGCAAAATATCGGCGCGAGTAGAGAATAGCTGTCCCACCTTGATAAATGTAGGTCCTAAGTTTAGGAGTGATTCTCGTAACCAGAGGGCTTGGGCTTTGCGCCGAGCAGTTTTTTTTGCATCGGTCATGCCGCCAATGTAGCTCCATCTGCGACTATTCAGCCAGGACTCAACTAGCAGCCGCAACACAACTGACCAAATATCAATGCGACGACGCAGGGGAGAGTAGTGTTCTCGGTTCCAGCGGTAGATCTTAGCAGGCTGAGGCTTTGCTAACGACGGTTCAAGCGTGAGTGACGATTCTGTGGTCACTAGACGATCGTTCGGTTGAGGAATGGAAATAGACTGACTAGAGACTGACACGTGATACTCAGCAACTATTCTTTATGGATGAAAACTTAGGGCAGTAGTCGAGGATTAATCTACCTCAGCCGTGGGGTTAGGGTTAACGATCGCGAATACAGTCATCAGCTAGGGGTTAGATGACAGGCGATTTCGGTATTGCTGAAGTTCTGAGCGCAAGCGAGCAACCTCAGCACGAAGGTCATCGATCGTTGCCTGAAGATCGGCTGGGTTATTGACTGTAGCTAGGTTGCTACTGCGAGTGCCTACGGCTGCTGACTCTGCTTGGTTAGCTCTGGCGATAACTTGCTCAGTAAATTGACGCAGACGTTCCCGTTGTTCAGCGTCAAACTTTCCCAACTCGCTAAGGACATCGGTTAGTGTATGCTCAAGCTGTTCTGCGATCGCCTCTGCTAAGGCTCTACCCAAAAAGAAAGAATGCAGCAAGGGGTTGCTCATAATGAATCCTTAACAATTGCAGGTTAGTTGCACAAGTTGTCGAGTCCGAATGTTGAGTCCCAAAGAGTTAAGTCTGAGAACAAAACATTCAGGCCAACACAATTACGAACTGTAAAGGATTATAACGTCTCTATTGACTCTATTGGTTCAGTGGATAGAGCGCTAAACCAAACTAACCGAGTGGATATTTACGTACAGTTCGTCCACTAACACTAGGTCAAAGCTAGCAAAAAACCCCATGATCAACAGCACTAAGTATTAATAGCGCTAGGTACAAGTAGTACAAGTACCAGTAGTGCTAAGTATCAGTGCAAGCATTAGCATTGGTCTTGCCGCTATCAGCAATTGTTAAGGACTGGTTCCAGCAATATTAACGAATACCAGTATCACGAAGCTATTCCTAGTGATATTAGCTTCCATGGTGCTTAGGTTGCTTTTTACTGGCAGGCTTGCCTAGGGTGGACTTTGGCTCAATCTGGGCGATCGCCTCTTGGCTAGCACTTTGAAACAACTCACTAAGGACAAGCCAGTCTTCTTGACTCAAGGGAGCAACATTAGCGTTATCTGAATTAGTTACCATACTCATGACCGTGCATTGAACGTCTACACCCCTAATGTTCCAGTCTGCGATGGGAAATTCCGGAACCCACGGCCTTACCTTAAGAATTGGTTAGGCTTAATTTTTATCCACCAGAGTGGAACTTTCATGCTGGTGCTGCGACAATACACCCATTATCGTTACCTAGTACCCGTACAGCCAACGTTGAAACTAGTGGTCGCTAGGCGTTGGTCAGACCACATTCCCTTGAGGTGATCTATGATACTGCGTTTAGGATGGAGTCGTTGGCGATCAATTTATAAACTTCACGCTGCCTTGCAGCGACGACTAGTTGCTATTGGTTTAGCGCTGTTGACCTGTGTTGCGATTCTCTGGGTGCAACTGAAACCTACGGTTGCGATCGCGCCGCCGTCACCTACACCAGATGGTAATCCTCAAGATGTCAAGCCTAATTCTCCTCCACTGGGTGAACCATCGGTATCAGCGCAGGATCTGCGTTTCCAGAAGCTGATTGAGGCTGATCGCTTGTTTCTAGCTGGTGATCGAGCGGCAGCAGCAGAAATTTATCGCTCTGTTAAGCCAGACTTTGCACCAACCAAGGTGTCCACATTGCCTACTCCCTTTACGGATCCAGAGCAATTATCACCCGCAGGTCGAGTATTCTGGCGTGAGGTGCAGGATGGGTTGGCACGAGGGCTAGAAAGCAAGGCTATAGTGGGGTCGCGACTATTGGTTGAGCGAGAGCCTAACTTTATTCCTGGGTATGTGCGGCGGGCCGAAGTGTTGCAGAAGTATGACACAAAGGAAGCAGCACTGGAGGTGTTGGAGCGGGGTGTGTCGCTATATCCCAATGAACCGGAACTGACTAAGGCAAAGGTGGCGCTGCTGGTGGATATGGAAAAGTGGCTAGAAGCTTCGATCGCTGCTCGTCAATTTGCCACACTGAATCCTAATCATCCCGATGCCCCAAGTTTAGCGCAGCAAGCTGAGCAGTATTTTGGGCGCTTCCAAGGTGCCTTGCAGGAGCAAATAACGGGAAACACAATCGCGGGCATCCTCACCGGAGCCTTATCCTACGCGGTGACTGGTAGCATTTTTGGCCCGCTGAACGCTTTGCAGACCTTGGCCTTTGTGTTGCAAGGTGAAACTGGCATGGGAACTAGTATTGCCGAAGAGTTACGCCAACAGTTACCCATGGTGGATGATCCAGATATTCTCAACTACGTAGACACGGTTGGACAACGATTAGCGCGGTTAAGTGGCCGTAACGAGTTTGACTATCGGTTCTATGTGGTCAATGACCCAGATTTGAATGCCTTCGCCTTGCCGGGGGGCAAGATTTTTGTTAACTCTGGTGTTATTTTGAAAACCGAGTCTGAGGCAGAACTGGCAGGTTTGCTGGGCCATGAGATTTCCCATGCAGTCTTATCCCACAGTTTCCAAATCATTACCCAGGCAACGCTATTGGGGAACTTAGCGCAATTGCTTCCCCTAGGTGATACCTTGGCAACTTTGGTACTTTTAGACTATAGCCGAGAGATGGAACGGCAAGCCGATATTTTGGGTACTCGTGTGTTAGTGTCAGGCGACTACGCAGCGGATGGTTTGCGGAATCTCATGGTGACTGTAGCTAAGGAAAATCCTGGCGCGCCTATTAGTTGGCTATCTACCCACCCAGTTACCACGGATCGAGTTGCTTATCTAGAAGCATTAATCCAGCGCAGTGGATACAATCGCTTTGCTTTTGAAGGTGTGGAACGTCATCGTCAAATTCAAGCGCGGGTAAAGGCTCTGTTGCCAGAGAAAACAGACAAAAATTCCTCAAGCTAGGTACAGCCCTGTCCTTGGTTCCTTTACGCAAGTACAGGGCTAGGTGGTGAGAAGGCAGTCGGACTCCGCTATGCTTGACTAGAAGTATGCGCAGCCAGGGCTATTTCTCCGTCTTCCTCAGTTTAGCTCTGCCCCAGCGCCTCCTCCCCTGTGACCAGGGCTAGGCCTAACAAGACTTGTGATTTTGTATTTGCTTGCTGCTGCCATCTGCTACCACAAGGGTACTACCTTGCCAGCTTCTACATCCGCTACCCGATATAGCTGTACATCTGACTGTTCGTAGAGTAGGCATTTCTGTCCTAGATCATCACTGAAGGTGATGAGGTAGTCGTGACTATTAACTAATTCGTCATTACAAACTAGGATGCTCTTCTTTACAAGTGTCTCTTTCTAATCTGGGATGACTGTACTCCTTACCGATATGGTTGTAGTCTAAAAGGGCATGATGGTTTCTCCAATCCCTAAGCGACCAGCCAGACCAGGAGCAATGGGTATGAGCATGATAGCCATCAGGAACAG
>JANWZG010000077.1 GCA_025054735.1 Cyanobacteriota bacterium
GATAGTCCAAGCTCAAATTCAAGCCATTTTTGGTAACTGGACACCTAGTTCCAGTCCAGATGCTAGAGCTAAAGGCCAGGTAAATCAGCCTGATCAGCTACCCGTTGTTACCCAAGCTACACCAGGTGGAGTTTTCTTTATTGATCAGCCCCAACTCACCCAAAGCTATGTGCTGATCGGACATTTGGGCGGCATGAGCAACAGTCCAGATTACCCAGCCTTAAGTGTGATGAACAATGTGCTGAACGGCTATGGAGGGAGGCTATTCAATGAATTACGATCGCGGCAGGGGTTGGCCTACTCAGTATTTGCCTATTGGGATGCAGAGTTTGACTATCCTGGTGTGTTTATAGCCAATGGACAAACCCGCAGTGAAACTACTGTGCCGTTTATTCAGAGATTAATCGCAGAGCTAGAGCGCCTACGACGCAGCCGGATTACACCTCAAGAGTTAGCCTATGCAAAGGACTCTACCCTAAATTCGTTTGTCTTTAAATTTCAATCTCCGTCTCAAACCCTATCTCGGCTATTGCGCTACGAATATTATGGGTATCCAGCCGATTTTCTAACTCGATATCGCCGTGGTGTTGAAGCAACAACCATTGTCGATGTGGAGCGGGTGGCTCGTTTTTACCTAAAACCTGAAAACTTTGTGACCTTAGTTGTAGGCAATGGCCGTGAAATTCAACCCCCACTAACAGTGTTGGCACCCAACGATCGCATCACACAGCTTGACATCACAATTCCCGACTAACCTACTGACAAGTCTAGATAGAGCATTGTTAAAAGGTTAACCATAGTAGCAGTGATAGTATCTTTTAGGGATTGTCGGTACTGATTGTGAAGTTTCATATCAGCATTGTGGCCTGTGATAGACCCCAGGGAAAATTACTACTAGGCGCTTAGATCCATACTTTGATTCGCTACTGAATGCTGATCAGGAGTGCAATTACTACGTGTATACACCTGAAAATCTCATCTAGAGCGAGCCTTCGCCTGCCAAAGTGGATGGAAATTCCAGCCAGTGCGCACTTGGTATGGAAGCTCAAGGGTTGCTACTGCTCAGCTACCGTACAGGACATCATTACATTAACGATCGTAACAATTAATTTCAGTAAGAGTCTGCTCTCCCCAAAAGCAGCCTCGCAAGTGTAGCGTACAATCTGTAACAATTGTTCGCCATTAACCATTGTTCACACTTAGAAGTTGAAGGATTATGCATACTCTCAATCACACCCTAGAAGATGCTTTGCTAGAGGCAGATGGTCGTTACTTAAGCGTTTCTGAACTCTCGTCCCTAGAGCGCTATGTTCACAGTTATGCGGCTCGCCTCAATACTTATCAGCAGTTACGCGACCAATCAGAAACCTTGATTAAACATGCGTTACGTCAACTTGCCCAAGAATACCCTGAGTTGATTCGACAGCATGGGCAGCGTTGCATCTATGACATGACTGAGGTGGTACGCTACATTGCCTTGTCTATCTTGCGCGACGATGAAATCTTCTTCAAAGAGCAAATGATGTCATGGCTCGACACCATCCTTACAGCTCATCGCAAAACAACTCAATGCACTAAGGCGTATCAGTATCTACAAGCTGCTATTGTTGACAAACTACCAGCTACTACGAGCAGTTTAGTGCGTCCGTTTTTAGAGATTGTCATTAATACCTTGCAATCCCATGCATAACTTCTTACCCATCATTTCTATGAGGCATGACCCATGAACACTACTCAACCTATTACTGTTAGTCGTCGTTCTAGCTTAGAAGAGCGACAAGCTGCCCTAACGCAGATCTATCGCCAAGTGCTCGAGCGCCAACCCTATGCCTATGAGCGCAAAGCGCTTGCCCAAATAGAAAAAGACTTCCTGCGCGACAAGATTGGCGTGCGCCGATTTCTCAAAGAACTAGGGCATTCTGAGGTCTATCTCAACGCCTTCTACCACACATCGTCTAATTTGAAGTTTCTTGAACTCTGCTTCAAGCATTTTATGGGGCGAGCACTTGCCGATGAAGATGAGATGAAGTTTTACTGCAACTTATTGATGACTAGAGGGGTAAATGGTCTGGTGACTGCCATTTTAGACTCTGAGGAATATCGTAAGGTGTTTGGCTGCTTCACCGTGCCCTATGCGCGCACAGAGACCTACTATGCATCGCCAAAGGCGTATCTAGAGAATGAGTCTCTTACCCACGAGTATATTGGCCAACGGGGTTGGGTTGTGCCCACAATGATCTGGCACCATCTGGGTTTAAATTGTGATGCTGGGGTTTGTCGTCACCCTGAGGCCGATGAGGTGTTGGATCCACCTCTATCAGAGGATATCGATCGCCTAGAACAGGAGCTAATCGCTATGATTCAAACAGCGGATGCTAGCCGTGCCCGGACTGTGTTGTCATCATTGTCGCCTGCTCAACGGCGACTCTTGCGGCAAGCCATTCGCTAACAACCTCTCACTAGCTGTAACCATCGTGGCATTCTCTCCCCCTTGCGCTTGGGTATGATGAGCCAATCATCTACCCAAGTTTTTTGGCAGCTTATGGCAAACCACAGTCTCAAAGCCACTCTGGATACTGTGCATGTAGGGGGGTTTTCTCCTGACCTGCTGCCAGTGTTAACTGTGCAATCGGGCGATCGTATCCACGTCGAGACCTATACAGGCTTCTATCTTGCCCAGGATGCGCCGCCAGAATTTGTCACCCCTGAACTGCTAGCTATTTGTCGTCACTTACCTTCAGAAAAAATCGTGGGGCCTGGTCCCCATTTGCTCACTGGGCCGATTTGGGTTGACCAAGCCGAGCCTGGAGATGTACTGGAGATTCGTCTGGAATCTATTACTCCCCGGTTATCAATGGGGTTTAATGCCATTCGGCGGGGATGGGGAGCCTTGCCCAACACATTTACTGAGCCAGCCTTACGATTTATTCCCTTAGATTTACACCGGGGTGTGGCTGAGTTTCCACCTGGTAAAGACATTTACATACCATTGCGTCCCTTTTTTGGCATTTTGGCAGTAGCACCAACAACCGTACATTCATCCGTACCACCAGGCAACTTTGGGGGCAATCTTGATAATCGACAGTTGCAGGCGGGAGCACGCCTGTTTTTGCCAGTACAAGTGCCGGGGGCACTGTTTTCTATTGGGGACGGTCATGCTGCTCAAGGAGACGGGGAAGTGGATGTGACGGCGATCGAAGTGTCGATGAATGGATCCATTCAACTGATTCTTCACAAAGACCTGTCGGTTCAGTCCCCCATAGCCGAAACTCCAACAGATTGGATTGTCATGGGCTACGGCACTACGCTAGATACAGCCTTTGAAGATGCATTGCAAAAGATGATTGATTGGCTTAGCCAACGAGTACCATTGTCTCCAGAGGAAGCCTATGTACTGTGCAGTCTAGCTGTGAATTTTCACGTCACCCAAGTGGTGAACAGTCCCCAAAAGGGAATCCATGCTCTGTTGCCAAAATCCATTTTGCCTAGCCATCTGGTTATGCTATAGGCAATAGCTATCGACTTATGCTATAGGCAATAGCTATCGACAGACCCACTTCCACAAGGGATGGCTAGGCCCCTGCTTACGAATGCGAAGTACCTGCTGCTCAAACCGCTGCCGCTCGCTCCGAGGCAGTCCCCAAAGAATGTTGCGACTTTGCCAAACCAGCACAGCAACCGTCATGCCAATGCACAGGGAAATACCAACGGCTGCCACAGGCTGATAGGCTAGGGCGTAGCGTAAAGCTGCCCAAGTAAAGTATTGATACATTAGAACAATATCATCACGCAATAGCCACAGACTATAGCTGCCTACGGTTAGCCACAGGATGCTAACTACTACCCAGCGCGTATAGACTGTTAACCGCTGAAGACGCTGGACTTGATGCTGTAACAGATTATCAGTTCCAGATTCAAGGTTACTCATGGGGATGCTGACGAGATGATTTTTGCGATCGCTGGCGCTGGTGCAACACCAGCCAGCCAACAAAGGCTACAACCAAGATGCCCAATACTATTTTGGAAACAGGGCCTAGATATTTGTCTACTAGCTCGTAGTTGTCTCCTAACAAATAGCCCGCATAGGTGAGCAATGTCGTCCAAACAACAGTACCAATTGTGGAATACAACAAAAAGGGCAGGAATGCCATGTGATGAATGCCTGCTGGAATGGAAATCAATGTGCGCACGCCAGGCACCAACCGACAGAACAATACCGTTTTGTAACCATGCTTATGGAACCAACGGGCAGCATTTTGAATATCGTCACCAGAGAGTCCAATCCATTTAGGCAGACGATTGCACCACTGAATCAGGCGTTCTTCGCCCATGATGTTGCCAGCATAATACCAAGGGAGTGCCCCGACGACTGTACCCACCACCCCGGCCACGATCGCTGGAAGCATTTGCATTTTTCCCTGAGCTACCGTGAACCCTGCCAAGGGCATGATCAGCTCTGAGGGAATCGGTGGAAACAGATTTTCTAAAAACATCAACAGGCCAATGCCGACATAGCCCAGTTGGTTCATTAGAGTAACAATCTGGTTAGCAATCCACTCCGACATGCTTACACTTCCTCTGTAATGGGCACTCTAATCATAAGTTGAATCATCACCCCTTGCCATCAGCATCCCTAGGAAACCTACAAGGCTAACCTTTAGGAATCTGTGTCTAGCGCTAGCCAGTCAGCCACAGCTTCCCATCCCATCCCTTTGCGCACTACGATCGGCTCTGTCGCTGTCAAATCTAAAATTGTAGAGACTTGGTATCCTGGTTCAAGGCCATCATCCACAATGATATCGACAATGTTGTGTAAGCAGTCAAACAGTTCCGCCTTAGTTGGCCCGTGCCCAGAGGTAACAATTGGTAACGGACAGGCATTGCGCTGTTGACCGGTCATTTGGGCAGCATCCTCATCACTCAGCAGGTGAGCAGAGCTAGAGACGATCGGGTTTCCCAAGGTTTCCAGCAGTGCCCAACAGATGCGATGATTGGGTACTCGAATGCCAGTTGTACGTCGTTGGGGATTCATCACTAATTTGGGCACCAGTTTGGTAGCAGGGAGCAAAAAGGTGTAAGGGCCAGGAATAAGTCGGCGCATCAGGCGATAGGCATCATCTTCTACAACCGCATAGGCAGCAATATTCGAGAGGGATGGACAGAGGAATGTCAGGGGCTTGTCATTGGAAAGTTGCTTAATTTGGCGGACACGATCGATTGCCTTTTTGGCATTCAAATCACACCCGATCGCATATACCGTATCCGTAGGGTACAGCATTACAGCCCCATCGCGTAAATTGCGGCAAACCTTCTCGACCTGCCGTGATTGCGGATTTTGAGGATGAATGGTCACAATGGTAGCCATGAGAAAAGGCTAGGAGATGAGGGCTAGAGAATTGCCTGCAACCGTAACATACTCTTGTTGAGCCATGACGTTCACAGGTGCGGCAAGTTGATGGGAATTTCAACAATAAATTCGGTGTATTGTCCAGGAACTGACTCGTAAGTAAGGGTACCCTTATGCCGTTCTACCACGATTTGATAACTCGTTGACAGGCCCAACCCTACGCCTTGACTAGCGGGTTTAGTGGTAAAGAATGGATCAAATAGCCGCGATTTCACATCCTCTGAGATGCCGATGCCATTGTCTCTAATGCGAATTCGTACTGTGGTGTCACTGACCTGTTCGGTGATTACCCAAATCTGGGGCCGCTGCTGATTAGTCAGTCCTTGTTGACAAGCACGCTCGATCGCTTCGATCGCATTGTTGATTAAATTCAAAAACACTTGGTTGATCTGACTAGCGTAGCAGGTAACTAGTGGTAACTCTCCGTAGGACTTAGTAATAGCAATAGCCGGACGATCGCCCTCACCCAGCAATCGATGGTGCAATACTAGCAGCACGCTATCAATGCCCTCGTGCAAGCTAACAGGTTTAATATCCGACTCACCCAGACGAGAAAAAATACGCAGCGCTAAGATCACATTGCGGATACGATCCACCCCCGTCTGTAGAGATGCCATCAGCTTTTGCACATCAGACATCAGAAACTCAAGATCTATATCTTGAATAGCCTGCTGAATTTGTGGGCTGGGCTGGGGATATTCTTGTTGGTACAGCTTAACTAAGTTCACTAAGCTCTGTACATACTCATTAGCAGGCTGCAAGTTACCAGCAATAAAACTGATGGGATTATTGATTTCATGGGCAACACCAGCAACCAGTTGTCCGACGCTTGCCATTTTTTCTCGTTGGACTAGCTGCGCTTGGGTCTGTTGCAATTCCTCCAATGTAGCTTGCAATTGGACATTTTGCTGCTGGAGCCGAGTCTGTAATGCCCGAATAGTAAGGTGGGTTTGCACCCGCGCTAGCACTTCTTCTGTTTGAAAGGGTTTGGTCACATAGTCAACAGCACCCGCATGAAAGGCTTTGACTTTATCGAGAACATCATCCATTGCGCTTAGAAAAATTACCGGCACTGAGCGAGTATTTTCATGGGTTTTCAGGCGCCGGCAAACCTCATAGCCATTCATTCCTGGCATGTTGATATCTAACAAAATTAAGTCAGGAGGCAAGGTAACAGCAGATGTCAGTGCCATTTGACCACTCACTGCCATTCGCACTCGGTGACCATGCTGTTTGAGCACTGAAGACAATAGCCGGATGTTGTCAGTAACATCATCAACAATTAGGATATCGCCACTGATTAATGGATAGAAGTTCTCTACATCAGGTGATGGCTCTGAAACAGCCAACTGGTGAGGCAAATTCTGGCTAGACGTGGAATTAGACATGATGAATTAGGCTGACACACGATATTTGAAGCGCCGCAACAGTGACTAGATTCTAACGACTAAAGCAACGATTTACAAATTGCAGACTACACACAGGCTCATGACTTCGGTTTAACTATAGGGATAGTAGCTGAGGAAAGCAACAATTCTCGTACCTTTTATTGCCTTTTATAGGGGTTAATGGCAGCACTTCGGCGCTATAGCCTTCCCCAGGCAAGATTTATATTGTTCTCCTGGCTTGGGCAACATGGCCTACTTGGTCGGGTGCGATCGGCGGAGAAAACAAAAATCCCTGACCATAGGGGCATTGCAGGGCTTGAAGCTGTGTTCGTTGTTGCTGCGTTTCAATACCTTCAGCCACCACAGTCATATTCATGGCTTGGGCAATCTCAATAATCAGAGGCACTAGTCCTAAGGTATTAGGGTTACCATCTAGGCGTTGAACGAACAGGCGATCAATCTTCAATGTATCCACAGGAAAGGACTGCAAATAACTCAAGGACGAGTAACCTGTACCAAAGTCGTCAATACTGACGGCAATGTGGCGCTCTCGCAGTTGCATGAGCACATCAGCGGCTACTTGAGGGTTGTGTATAAGTGCACTTTCTGTGAGTTCTATATTTAAGCAATGGGGTGCTAATCCAGTGTCTGTGAGAATACTATCAATATGTTTTACAAAGCCGCGTTGAGCTAGCTGTTGAGCTGCCAAGTTGATGCTGATGGTGGCCTGGGGAGACATAATACCTTGACATTGCCATTGGCGGAATTGCTGACAGGCTTCGCGCATGACCCAGTTGCCAATTGCCTGAATTAGACCTGTATCTTCGGCAATAGGAATAAATGCACCTGGCATCAGCAGACCCCGTTGAGGGTGTTGCCAGCGCACTAGAGCCTCAAAACCTACAATTTCACCTGTAGCCAAGGCAACAATTGGCTGATAGTGCACCACAAATTCTTGCTGTTGCAGCGCCCGATGCAGGTCTGTTTCCAGAGTGAGGCGCTCTAGCATAGCAGCGTGCATAGCCGGATCAAAAACTCGATAATTGCCACGACCAGACGCTTTGGCAGCATACATGGCTGTATCAGCATCTCGAATTAAATCATCTGGCTTGCTATAGCTGGAGTGCCCAGTAACAATGCCAATACTAGCGCTGACATAGACTTCGTGGCGTTTGAGGTGAAATGGGTTGGTGAGCGACTCTTGCAGTTGGTGGGCAAAGCGAACAGCCGTCATACAGTCGGTATTGTTTAGCAATATGGCAAACTCATCACCCCCTAGACGAGCTAGGATATGGTTTTTGCTCAAAAGAGATCGAAGGCGATGGGCGATCGCAATCAGCAATTCATCCCCAACTAGATGGCCTAGGGAATCATTCACCAGCTTGAAATGGTCAAAATCAAGAAACAACAACACAAATGGACAGGCTGGGTCTACTTTGAGGGCATTCAACGATCGTTCTAGGTGCTCTATAAACAGCGATCGATTCGCTAAGCCAGTTAAGCTATCATGCATTGCCATATCTAGCAATTGAGCATTGGCGATTTCCAGTTGCTGGGTGCGCTCCTTTACCCGTGCTTCTAGCTGAGCATTCAACTCTTGAATTTCACGGGTTGCTGCCTTCAGTGTGAGGTGATTTGCAACGCGGATCAAAACTTCTTCCACATGAAATGGTTTAGTAATATAGTCCACACCACCAACTTGAAATCCCTTCACCACATCAACCGGGCTGCCGAGAGCGCTTAAAAAAATCACAGGAATATCAGCCGTTGTTGGTTCAGCTTTTAGTTGTTGACAAATGCTATAGCCGTCAACATCTGGCATCATCACATCCAATAGAATTAAATCAGGCAGGCTGGTATGAATTGCTGTCATGGCCATGTGGCCATTCAAGGCTTGCCGCACGTTGTAGCCTTCTTTGCGTAGCATTGTTGATAACAGGCGTAGGTTTTGTACTGTGTCATCAACAATGAGAATGTCACCCCTCAGTTTAGTTGTGGTAGACTGCTGCTCCTTGATCGTCATAATCCTCTTGTTTACTGTTGATCTATGGCGTTGTTTGGGCAAGGGCTTGTTCTGCTAGAGACTGAATGCGATCGAACCGAAAATTCTCAACCAACTCGCTCAACCCACGCGCAATCTGAGATTGTTCAGGTGGTACTTGTTCAATTAGTTGCAGCACTGAAACATCGCTGCACAGCACGGCTGCATGGCGCAAGTTATCGAGCCAGTCTGAGGGCATAGTGGTCAAACACTGAGCTGTAAGTGGACGATCGTTATCACTGTCAGAGATTACACCGTTACCTAGCACAGCCGATTTTGATGGGTCTGTACTTGCCTCTGCATACTCATAAACTATCCCCAAGTGGTGGCTCAGCTTTTCCAACAACTCGCAAGCCTGGAACGGTTTACGCACAAAATCATCGCAACCTGCGGATAAAATCGCTCGGCGTTGCTCTTCAAAGGCGCTAGCTGTAAGGGCAATGATCACCGTGTCATGGCTAGTAGCCGCAGCTTTAATGTACCGTGTCGCTTCATAGCCATCCAACACAGGCATGTGCATATCCATCAAAATCACATGGGGTTGCCAATCTCGCCAAATATCCAGCGCAACTTGGCCATTTTCAGCTTCTTTGATTTCAAAGCCCAGCGGGCTGAGTAACCGCACTAGCAGCAGCCGGTTCGTAGGAATATCTTCTGCAATGAGAATGCGATAGGTCGGTTGACCTGGAGCTAGCCCTATGACTTGGCGCTGATCGTAGCGAGTTGTAGCAACTAGCGCCGCATTGGCCAACGTTGCCTGAATATCAAAAGCAAACAGACTACCCTGCCCCACCTGACTAGTAACTGTAATCTCACCACCCATCAACCGCACAAAGGTTTGGCTAATCGGTAGCCCTAAACCTGTGCCTTCAGAAGCTTTTATGCCCGTGCGAGTTTGAGTAAAAGCCTCAAACAGCCTAGCCATTTCCTCTGGTGCAATACCAGCACCCGTATCTTCCACTTCAAAGTGCAGGGTAACAGGTTGGGAAGCGGTCTCATCACTATCTAAATTGACTCTGTTTGGAGCTAGGTTGGCTCCGTTTTGGGCAACGCGAACCCGCATCGTCACTTGGCCCTGGCTGGTAAATTTAATGGCATTGCTAAGCAGATTTAGCAACACTTGCCGTAATTTACTTTCGTCAGAGCAAATGTATTGCGGCACATCAGCAGCCCGATCAAAGGTCAAGGTCAACCGCTTCGCTGTTGCCCGTAGACTCAGCATCTCCTCTAGGTCATCCAAGAGTGCATAAAGGTCAAACTCGCTTTCATTCAGGCTTGTGCGCCCAGCTTCAATCTTCGACATTTCTAAAATGTCATTGATTAGTTTCAGCAGGTGCTCTCCACTGCGATTGATGATATCTGTGTATTGCTGGTGCTCAGGTGAAAGGGTAGAGTCTTTAGCCATCAATTGTGCGAAGCCTAAAATGGCATTCAGTGGTGTGCGGAGTTCATGGCTCATATTTGCCAAAAACTCACTCTTGGCACGGTTAGCAGCATCAGCTGCTTCCTTCGCCTGTCGCAAGTCTTCAGCTTGCTGTTGAGTTTGCGCTAACAGTTCTGCCTGCTGCACTGCAACCCCCAGTTGGTTACTAGTCTGGGTTACAATCTTGATTACTGACTCCCTCCACTGGCGTGGCCCAGAATTTTGGTAGACTGCCAGCAGCCCCCACAGATATTGACCCCAAAAAATAGGCACTGTAACGTAAGCTCGTGCTTGCAATAGTTCCAGCAGTTCTAGGTAGCAATCATCAAAACCAGCAGCGTAAATGTCAGTTACACAGCGGTAGCTGCCACTCTCGGTGTAGAAACCTCCTTGAGTTTCTTGTAAATAGGTGTCTTGGATGACGATTTCGTCTCCAGACAAGGTTTTGACAATACAGTCAGCATTTTCAACTGCCGATTGCAAAAGTTTAAGCTGTTCTGGTTTCGGGGGAATAACCACCTGCCAGCCAGGAGCAACCGATTCGTATACTACTTCGCCGCTCCAGTCTGGCTTAAAGCGGTAAACCAATACCCGATCGCACTGAATAACATGACGCAGTTCGTCGGTTGTGCTAGCAAAAATTGTCTTCAGGTCAAGGGTCTGGCGCATCTGCTGGGTAATGCGGGCGATCGCTCGTTCCCGTTCTGCCGCCTTTTGCAAGGTGATTTCTGCTTGCTTCTGGTCGTTGATATCGGTACTAGTACCAAACCAACGCATAATCTGCCCAGTTTCATCTTGCATGGGTAGTGCCCGGGCAATATGCCAGCGGTAAACCTGATCAGATGCTCGCCGCAACCGCAACTCTGTTTCAAACTGGCTATGGGTAACTATTGCCCGCTCCCAGTTTTCGTTGTAAGTCACTAAATCTTCAGGATGTATAAACTGCTGCCAACTCCGATCTAATAGTTGTGCTGAGCCAAAGTAGTCGATTGCCCGTTGGTTAACGTAGTCCAAACGGCCATCAGGTGTCGCTGTCCACACATGCTGGGGAATTGATTCTGCCA
>JANWZG010000078.1 GCA_025054735.1 Cyanobacteriota bacterium
CTTCTGCCTCTGCCCCCGGCAGGCTAGACAACTGCTGGGGGGGATTGCCAATGCTAGGCATAGTGGGATTGCCCACAATCAGAGCATTGGTTAAGAGGGATGGGCTGCTTGCTGTGGTTGCTAACCGCCGTTGGTGGGTTAGTTGCAATACCTGAATGGCTGGTGCTGTGAGAATTGTATGTTTTTGCACTAAATATTGACCATCGCTAGTTTGCAGGGCAGGAAAGGGCACAAAAAATAATTCTCCTTGGGGGATGAAAATGACGCGATCGTTGGGGTTGGTGGGCAGATGTTGGGCGATGGATTGCACCAGAATTGTGTAGAGTCTTTGCAGATGGGGGCGATCGTTGCCTCCTGACGACTGCGACTGTGCTGTTGCTTGTCGCACGGCGGTGATGTCTTCTACAAAGGAAATTCCCCGACCGCGAACACCCAAATCATTAGCACGACTGTTGTTAATTAAGCTCAATAACGGTGAAATGCCCTGTTCACGGGGAAGATTTGAGAGGTCAACCTGCTGGAAGGCAACGGTTCCAGTTGGCTGAACAACCCAAATATAGAGCAAGTCATCGCCAATAATGGAATATTCCACCAGGGTTGCTTTTTGCTCCTTGGCTACCTGTTTAATAGCGGCGATCGTCATCGGCTTGAGAGTTTGAGCCGTGGTCAAGTTATCCGAGGGCTTGCTAGTTGTGTCAGTTGCCTGTAGTTGACTGGCTAATAGCTCAGCAAAGGCCCGCGATCGACCGCGCTCAGAAACTTCCAACGCCTGCTCTACTTTCCTCTGAGCAACCAGTGCCTCTTGCAGCGAGCGATAGGTAAACAACTGGGTTTCAAACAGAGCGACCTTGTTTTGATCTGTCAATCCTGGCCGTAGAGATTCCCAGAGTTCTACTGCTGCGAACAAATACCGCTCCGCATTCCTATAGTCCTTTAGGTTTAGGTACGATAGCCCCATGTTGCTGAGGGTAATGCCTTCTTCCACACGCTTACCTACTGCTTGGAGCAATGGTAAAGAGCGTTGGTAGTAGTCTAGTGCTCGTTGCCGATTGCCAAGCTCACCATAGAGCGCGCCAAGGTTATTCAAAATCGTCGCCTGACTGGGACGATCGTTCAACGCTTCAACAATGGCTAATGCCTGTTCGTAACCTTTAATGGCTTGATCGCGTTGTCCCAATCGGCTGTAAACACTAGCAATATTGCTCAGAGTAAGGCTCTCGCGGCGGCGATCGCCAATTGCTTGGAGCATGGCCAATGACTGCTGGTAGTAGTCCAATGCCCTAGGCAACTGATTAAGCCGATCATAGGTGCGTCCTAGGTTATTGAGTAATGTCGCTTCTGCGCTGCGATCCTTCAGTTCTCGGCTGAGGGCTAGTGCCTGCTGATAGAGGTCTAGAGCTTTGTCAGAGCGGCCTAGGGCATTGTAGGTAGCTGCTGTATTGGTCAGGGCAGCCATTTCGCCGCTGCGATCGCCAATGTCACGCTTGATAACGATCGCCTGGTCTAACAGTTCCAGTGCTTGCTGAAACTTGCCTAGGCTACGATAGACGTTTGCCATGTTGCTAAGCACCGTAGCCTCACCTTCGCGGTTGCCCAGTTCACGCTGAATTGCCAACGCCTGTTGGAACGCAGCAATAGCTTGATCTGGTTGACCTACACGATCGTAAACTACACCCAGATTGCCAAGCGCACTAGCTTCCACCCCTCGGTTACCTACCTCTCGAAGCACAGCCACCGATCGTTGCAGATATTGCAATGCCTCTGCATCTTGGTTCAGTTGCTCGTAGGCATTAGCTACATTCAGCAGCAACACCCCCTCACCTTGGCGGTTTCCCACCTCTTGCAAGATTTTTAACGCCTCAAGATATTTTGCCAATGCCTCTCTAGAACGGCGTTGTGCCAGTAACTGATTACCTTCACGGTTAAGGCGCAGAGCCTCCTGTTCGCGGGGTGAGGCTTGAGCTACCTGAAGGGGTAACAGATGATTGGCAGAACCTAGGGATAGGACAGCAGCAAATGATGGGTCGTCACCAGCAAAAGATAGATAGGAAGCACTCTTAGTCCAGGGCAGCCTAGTCATAGCCTGAGCAGGCAGAGACTCTATCCCAACGATTAGGGGTGGTGTGATGACAGGAAGTAGAGCTAACGCTACAGACCAAGACTTCAGGGATACAGAGGATTGGAAACGACGATTATGCGGCTGCATGGAACCCATCTAGAAGAGACTACCCCACAACCATAGCTAGCCGGTAGACTACTGGCAATGGGCAGTCAGTAATTTCCGGGTGCATCCCACTTGTGTAGCCCTCACCCTTGTATCTTGAGGACAGAGAGGGACTTCCAATCCGGCTCCCCCGCGCCCAACCCCCCGTTCGCGGGGGGCCAAGGGGGCAGGAAGAAGGGGCTGGGGGGTGAGGGCTTATTTGCGTAAGTGGGATGCACCTAATTTCCAGACTGACTTAGGTGACACGGAACCGCTCATCACTACAGAGTCGGCTAGGGTCAAATTCTTGCACCCAATGGATAAAGGCTGGGGTGATGGTTGTACTCTCGGTATGGCGCATCAATAAGGCTACATAGCGTGCTGGCTGCTTGACCACGATGGCACTGTAATCAGAGCCATTGACCACTGCATGTTGAAACCCCTCTAGTTGCAGTGATGACATCAATAGCGATCGCAGCCCTAACGCCTGAAAAATCGTCTGTACCCAGTTGATATGACTACTCTCTTCTGTAAGGTAATAGTCTTTTGGCAAGCCATTAAGGTCAAAGGTAGCTGCACCAATCACATCCTGCATGTAATCAAATTCATGGTCATCAACTGCACTAACGTCTGGTGATTTGTTAGGTGGTACAGAACTCATAGACTTAGCTGACCGATCAGTTGATAATTGTGTAGTTGACATTGCTTAGGGAAACACAGTGTATTGGTTTAGATTGGTTTACAGTAATGACTTAACGTGCAACGCCATAGGTCAGAAACACCCAAATTAAGCTTGGACAAATCACAACCTGCGTTCTTGTAGCAATTCTGTAACTTATTCACGTTTGCCCTTAGCATACCCACATCCATAATCGATGCACCAATCAGTAGTAGCACTGGTGGCCCTACAACGAAATTGCATGTTGTAAAACCAGTACAGAACCATAGCTGAGGCTAGGGTTGTGAGTCAACGGTCAAAGTACTCTAATTTGCCAGCAGTTGCCGAGGTATGTTTTAGTTTCTCAAACATCTGCTTGGCTTGATTGAACTTAAGACGAGGGGGCTAGAATCACTAAGCCCTTAGGAATACATTCCACTACGATCGGGGTAGTACCCACGATTTCTCCATCGACTACAACCTTTTGGGGCGGGTCAGTACTAATCTGCAACCGTTTGGCTCGACCATAGACTACATTCTGTTGTTGAGAAGCTGATTTAACCAAAGCGCCACCCAGCATTGTTAACAGCGTGGCGATCGCTTGCAACTTGCCTTCCACCGTGATGATAGTAATATCCAACAGGCCATCGTCAAACACCACATTGCCCGACCCCTGCGCCAAGATCGAGGTAATAGGAGCAGAGTTTGCAATAGTGATAGCATGAGCTTGGCAGAGAAAGCGTTGACCATCAACTTCAATCTCAGCGTCAAACCGTTTATGGTCATCTAAAACCTGGAACCCAGCCATAAAGTAGGCCATGGCTCCCCACTGAGCTTTTAGGTCTCGGCTTGCTCGTTCAACAGCCTCTGCTTCATAGCCAACACCAGTCAATAAAACAAAGGGTTTGCCATTGCAGGTAGCTGCATCGATCGTGCGCCTATGACCCGCCAAGATGACCTGGCAAGCAGCTCGTATCGTCAGCAATCGGGGTAATCCTAGACTTGTCGCAAACGCATTAGCGGTGCCTGTAGGGATAATGCCAAGGGGAATGCCTGTGCCAATAAGTGCACCTGCCACAGCGGAGACCGTGCCATCTCCTCCAGAGGCGATAACTACGTCAGCGTTAGCAGCAACGGCCATCTCGGCTAAGTGGCGGGGATCATCGGTTGCTGTTGTCGTGTGAATTTGCAAGTCTAGATGAGGGTCAAGTAGTTGGCGAATAAGTGCCAATTCCTCATCAGGGTCACCTTGTCCAGATGCAGGGTTAAACACAAGGTGGGCGACAAGACGTTTGGCTAGATAGGTTATAATCGCCTCCGCCGTTGGTAAGTTCGTAGCCAGAGGAATGTTGTGGACATTACAAACCCGCAGCAATGCCTGAATATCTGGTTCATGGGGCTGGGCATATAGAGGGTCAACTAGAAAGATGACAGCACAAACCTGCCCGTCACAAATTTCAGCAGCGATTTGTGTGTCTCCCCCCAAGGGGCCAGATAGCTTGCGCTCTATGGTTAGTCCTGTTGCTTCTTGAATTCGCTGTCCGGTTGTGCCTGTGGCAATTAGTCGATAGCGAGATAGTACTGGATGATGCTGCTGGGCAAAATCCACAATCAGGTCTTTTCGAGAGTCATGGGCAATCAGGGCGATCGTGGCAGCCATAGCACCAAGTCACAACAAATAGTCACTGTTAAGGGGGGTTGTAGCAAAAATTGGCTGGTTTAGGACAAATTGATCATCACTGTTCAGGCTCCTAGTGAAGGCTTAAGCCTTGACTACCAGCGTCCTAAGTAGATTGGAGATTGCTACATGGTTTGGGCTAAGCCATTTAGACTTGAATGTGAGGGAAACAGTTCTCAAAGAATGCTTAAAGGCGACGTAAAGAGAAAACCAGTCCTCCCCACATCGCCTTTACGGGAATAGCTGTAGATTGCACTGCACCCTAAGCTTTTGCCTTGGGAGCCTCTACTTCCACAACTTCATTCAAAGCAAAGTTATTTGTATTAATGCCAGAATAGTTAACTTTGTCAAAGCGAACAATCACTGGATATTTGATACCGCTTTGGTCGATTGACGCAACGGTACCAACATCTTGAAACCAATAAGACTCTTTACGAAGAATCCGAACTTTAGAACCACGTTGAACCATAACTGCTTTTTTCCTTATCTCGCGTGAGCATGTCAGCTTGATGCTTTACAGCGTACTATCCCGACGTTATCCTTGGCTCACATTGCAGATTAAATTTTGTTACCAGTTCGCTGGGATAGTGATAGCACCACCGAAGCACTAGGCGCATTAGCAGATGTCGCTGCTGCTTCTCCTACTGCCCGACGCACTTCAACACCAACTTCTTCGAGAACAACAACTTGAGTGTCGCCCACGGTTTCTACACGCTTCACCAAAACCTGGCCGTTAGACACCCGATCGCCAATGCGAACATAGCGAGGTGTTTGTTCCTGGGGTGCCTTAAGCACAATCCGAAAGTCACCATTCTGTAACTGCACAATGCCAGTGACTTCAACTGCTTGGGCAAGGGTTGGCTCTGGTAATGGTGGCAACTCGGGAACAACTGGAGCCTGAGGCCCAGTTGCTGTTGGCGTATTGGGAATACTAGGGAGGTTGCCCTGAGTGTTACCACCAGGTGTCTGCGCGTTACCACCGGGTGTTTGTGCATTACCACCGGGTGAAGGTGAGGGAAGCGGTGGCAGAAGCCTAGGTACAACTGGAACAACGTTAAAGGGATCATTAAAGGTTTCAGTACGCCCTCGTCTAATCGTAGGCACACGCTGTTCAGGATTGGTTGGCTGCACTAAGTTGACATTTGGCAGAACTGGACGGGCAGCTACAGGGGTTGGAGATGGCGATCTCTTGGGAACTGTGGGCGATGGTGATGGTGCTGTGGCGGTATCGTCTCCAATCGTGCAACCACTAAAGAATCCTGTAGCGACAGCTAGCAACAATAACAACACAACAGATGATGGTTGGCGCATCACCAAACTCCTCTATGCCCAAAACGTCAACTTTGCAGGTTAGCGCAAGCGCTTAACCACGTTATAACACTACATTTCAGTTACAGCCCACTTTTAGCCCAAAGTTTATGACTCTGCACCTGCTAATGGGCCAGCTAGCTAGACATCCTCATGGCCACGCCTATCGTCCAAAATTCCCCAAGGGTGGAAAAGCAACAGCACGCCGCCGAATCATAGCTGCTAGTTGACCAACTTGTGATTCCTGCTTAGGCAGCACGGGAGCCAAGACAATCAACACATCCCCTTGGTCGTAGTCAGCCGTTGTGGAACTAGTGCTGCTAAAACTGCGAATAGTTGCCAAGATCCGCATTCCTAGTTGAAAATCTTCATCAGCGCGGGCATAGCTAGGCACAATTGTGTTCACCAGAGCGAGTACAGATCCCATGTTTACATATGCATAGCCTTGATTAGGACGCGGCAGAGTATTGGTTGCGGTAATAAAGGTGTAGTAGTCAGGAAGCAACTTACCACGGGGTTTGAGGATTTCTTCAATGTTTTCCGTGCCTTGTGTAACTAGTAGGGTGTCTTGATTCACCCAACCATAGGCGAGAACGCTGTAGGAATAGTAGGGTAATGTGAACTCCCAACTGGTAATTGCTTGACCTGCGATCGTGCGGCGCTTGATACCAAAATCTTCGCCCAGCTTAAATACAATGGACTCCTCCAGTTTGCGAATAGCTGCTTCGGCAGTGGGGCGATCGCTAGTTTGAATCATAAACGCCATCCCGACCTGAAAGGTTGGATCCAGTCCTGCAATTGGCCCGCGCTTGGTTGGGTAGACAAACCCTCCAAACTCTCCATCCATCCATGCAATTACATCTTGGTCTAAATCCAAGCTAGTAGATGCCTTAAACCCGCTACGAATCGTGGCCAAAATACCTCTTAAGTCATCATCCTGTTCAAAGGCTTCCACAATCTCTTGCCACTGTTGCTTCAGGTTGCGGCTGTTACCTAAAGCGTAGGTGGAACCCGGCACCAACCGTAAAATGCTGTTGGCTCCTGGTAACTCTGCATCAGCCCGTTCTGGGTTGGACTCTTTGTAGTAGGTATTACCCTGAAGACGAACCCCCTCAGATTGAGCAAAGATAAAGAAATCCGCTGCATCGTAGTCGCGCAGCAGCGGGGCAAAGAAGCGGTCAATATCAGCTACTGGATCGTTGACTGGGGTATCGGCAGATGGTTCAGCAGTTCCCGGAGGCATAGCGTCTGGGGATGGTACAGGTGCAGGTAAACCTTGTGATAGAGATGAGGTAGAGTCACCTATCAATGGCTTAGTCTTTCCAGGCTCCAACACTGGTGGAACGGCTTCCATGTCTCCATCACTAGAAGCCTGCAAGGCAGCAAACGCCTTTACCCAATCTACTGTCTTGGGCAAATCTATATAGATTGCCATCAAGGATCCTGACATTGCGGGCCGTTGGAGAGTACGAGCCAGCTTAGGATCCAATGGAGTGGAATCAACTTGCGCATCGATGACTGTTTCCACAGCCTTCGGTGACATAGCATAAACGGCATAACCTGGCATTGTAGCTGCTACAAGGTCAATACAGGTCTCTAGTAAGGTAGAGTCATTGGTTGGCGGTTTAACAGCTTGCTCGGTTTGAGCAACTTTGGTTTGAGTATCTGTCAGCGGTGCTGAGGATATGGTTGGCAAGTCAGGGGGGGCAATATTGTTGCTATCACTAAGTTGACATCCAGGCAGGGTAGTATCTCGACTTTCTTGAATGGTGATGCCACGGTAGCTGCGCTCTACAATAGCTGTGTCGTTTGCTTGCAGCTTCTTCCAAGCAGCGTTATAGCGCTCCATATCCCTAATGGGGACGATGACAGCTAGTTTATCTTGCAGTTCCTGCGCAGGGTTGCCATTGCCTGTTCTAGAGAGCACTACCACCTGGGCACGATCGCCCAGCCAAGACAAAATATCTGCCTCAATGTCGAGATTCTCTGGTAGCTCTAAATCTGTAAAGGCAGCGAGATAAAACTCACGAAAGAGGTGAAATCGCTTTAGGTCTTGCCAAGTTTCTAGTTTGGTACTAATAGAGATGCTAAAGGCAACATCGCTAGGCAAGGGAGGAGTCGGCATTGGTTCTGTCTGTGCCAGCAGCCGATCGCCAAAACAGAAGCCGATAGCTATGGCAGACCCAATTGAGAGCACTGCCTGCGAAAAAACATTGCTAATCTTCACAGAATAGTCACCAGGAAATTTTTCTCATCAGATTCTAACCTAGAGCATTCCTGTGTCAATGTGTCCGTCAGTGCTTAGTCGGGTAATTAGGAAAAACTCCCCCCGTAACGAACAACTATATTTTGGTCGTGTAGCTATACCCCCAGCCAGTCGGGGCAGGTATCTCCGCCGTGCCAACCATTAGGGTGAATACCGCAAATTAGAACAGTTCTAGTATCTTTAGAATAACCGTAGGCAATGCCATGATAGTTGCTACAACCCTGACAAGGTTGAGGTCGGGAAGAGCTAGGTAAACTAAACCCTAGTTGCGATCGTAGAATTTGTCGTCGGCTTTGATGGCGATGCCAGCGAACATAGTCGGCTTTGCGAATGGAATCGTTGGCAAGTTGAAAAGCGTCCATAGGTGATGCAGGATGGGCAGTGACGAGTCAATCAGAGCTATGATTTAGCCTACCCAGAATTGGGGATCGCAACACGATTATCACCCGGAGCACTGACCCTAACGTTATGAAACGATGACGCATCCTAACCGCTGGATTATTGGCGCAACCCGCACGGGCAAGACGACTAGGCTAGTTGATCAGTTTGTAGCATGGAGCACCACAGGCTTCAACGAGGCCATGGCGCTTCACCAGCGTGGCATTACACCCTTACCGCAACCCATGCTATCTCAGCAGGCACGCCTGCAATACTATGCCTCCCACATATTAGTGATTGCTGATACAGGGGATAACCGCCTTGAGTTGACCGATCGTCTCACCTTAGCCACCCACGGACAATGCCCTATCCAATCCGTAACTCCTCTGGGTTTCTTTGCGGATAAAGTCATGTTGTTTTGGGCGTTATTAGTGCAACGCCTGAACCTTAAGGCTCAATTTCCTATTCGCCTGCGTCCTGAAACAGAGCAAGAACTGGCAACGCGGCTATGGCAACCACAGCTAGATGCGGGCAATTTGCAGCAACCGGGGGTAACGGCATCGCGCATGGTGCGTCGAATTTTGGATTGGTTTCAACTGGCAGCCCTAGCTGGAATTCCTGCAGAAGATATTGGGATGCTGTTAGCGCAGGGACTCCTGACTGCAAATACTGACACACAACCAGCCCCGTGGTCTGCGATCGGCAACGCGATGTTGACTTGGCGAGACTGGTGCTTACAGCAAGGATTACTTACCTATGGTATTGCGGCTGAGCTGTATTGGCGCTATCTTCTGCCTGATGAAACCTACCGTTGCCATCTGCAAACCACCTATTGGGCAGTGCTGGCCGATGATGTGGATAACTATCCTGCTATTGCCTATCACCTCTTCACAACACTGCTGGATCAAGGATCCGTAGGATTCTTCACCTATAATCCTGATGGCTGTGTGCGCTTAGGATTGGGGGCAGATCCAGCCATGCTGGCTAGGTTAGCCAGTCGTTGTCAGGTAGAAACCCTAACCGATCGTCCCTCACCCTCCCTAGCAGATACCCTGGCTGAGGACGTGCTAGAGTTGGTGAGCAATCCTCTTAGCTTGGGACAACTACCCTCGCCTACTGTACAGAGCATTCAAACCGTGGCTCGTGCCCAACTGTTGCGACAAATTGCTGACCTGATTATCCAAGCAGTTGATAGGTACCACGTTCAGCCTCAAGACATTGCCATTATTGCTCCAGGTCTAGATGCGATCGCCCGCTACACCCTCAGCGACATGCTTTCCCAGCAGGGCATTGCCACCAATGTTTTGAATGAACAACGTCCTCTAATCAACTCGGCAATCGTCCGTGCTCTGCTAACCTTGTTAACCCTGGTCTACCCTGGGATGGGTAGGCTAATTAACCGAGAGGCTGTAGCAGAAATGCTTGTCGTTTTGTCTGGGACTAAATTTCAAGGCTCAGCCATCTCCATCCCCCATTCTCCACTGGCTAGCACTGCCATTGATCCAGTGCGCGCTGGGTTGCTTGCTGATCATTGCTTTGAACCCCATCCCGACCAACCTCGACTGCTGCCAATTCATGCATTCCCACGCTGGGATCGCCTTGGCTATCAGGCAACCGCAGCCTATGAGCAATTATTGCAATGGCTAGAAACCCAAAAACAACAACAGGCCCAACGCCTAATTCCGAGTGGCATCGTGTTGCTCGATCGAGCAATTCAGCAATTTCTCTGGGGTGGTAGTCATTTACCCTACGAACAAGTAGCAGCTCTGCGTGAGCTAATGGAAACAGCCCAACACTACTGGGAGGTAGATACCCGGTTACGTCAACGCCAGTTGGAAAATAGCAGTCAAGAGTCCACAGTTGCCCAATTTATCCAACTGCTGCGTAGCGGTACGATTACTGCTAATCCATTTCCAGTACGATCAACACTCAGGGACGATCGTGCTATTACCTTAGCTAACGTCTTTCAATATCGAGCCATGCACTGTCACCATCGCTGGCAGTTTTGGTTAGATGTTGGAGACAACCGCTGGCTGAGTGGTTCTGACTATCTCTATGGATACGCTCTGTTTTTACATGACTGGTCTGGATATCCGTGGACTGAGGCCGACCAGCAAATTGCCTACGAACAACGTCTTCGCCGCATATTGCTAGATTTGTTGGCGCGCACTAGTGACCGCCTAATTTTGTGCCATAGTGAATTGGCGATCAACGGTCAAGAGCAACTTGGCCCGCTAGTTACCCTAGTGAACGCTACTGGGACTAGTCTTGTGAATGGCTAGCCGGAAACTGTCCAAAAGTGCTGTAAGGAGTGACTAATGGGCATTGGAAACGAGTCTCCAGTCTCGTAATTTTACTGTGCTGTATCGCTCTGAGATTATCTGCACATCTGTTAACTTTCCTAAAAGGATCCCTAGCCTATGACGCTGCCAACAATCGTCATTACTCCGCTTTATCCGGTGCTGCCATCTAACTCTCCAACTGTGCTGGATGTTCTGGTCAAGATAGTTCCTCCTGAGTTGACACCTGGGCTAGGTCGTCCTCAATTGAATGTAGGGCTAGTGATTGATCGCTCTAGTTCCATGTCAGTTAAAGACCGCCTGACCTACGCCAAGGCAGCGGCGCGCCAGTTAGTGCACCAACTGCTGCCCAGCGATCGCATCAGTATCACCACCTTTGATCGCACAGTGCAAACCCTAATACCCAGCACCCTGGCTACCGATAAAGCAGCAATCATTGCCGCTATTCAAGACATTAGCACTGGCAAGTGGACTAACCTTCATGCGGGTTGGCTAGAGGGTAGCTGTCAAGTGAATCAA
>JANWZG010000079.1 GCA_025054735.1 Cyanobacteriota bacterium
GTCCTTACTACGAACTAATTAGGTTATGTCGCTAACTGTTGGAGAATTGATATTAGTTAAGCAATCGTTGAGTAGTCCAAGTGTCCTAGTTTGTGATGTTCAGCGAATGACCTGAACAGGGCTATTGCCTTAGTGGGCTGGTGTGGCAGAATCGATTAGATCGATTTAAACCATAGACAGCGAATTGAGCATGGTACAAATTCTATCAGTTACCCTCAAAAACTTTAAGTGCCACGCCGATCGCTACTTCGAGTTTCAACCTGGATTCAACGCCATCATCGGCGAAAATGGCGCAGGCAAAAGTAGCATTCTAGAGGCCATTGCTTGGGTATTGTTTGACCACAGTGATTACACCAAGGACGAACTCATCCGACGGGGAGCTAAAACAGCTACAGCCGCCGTGGAATTTATTTCTAGGGCGGATGGTCGCACCTATCGAGTAGAGCGCAGTACTAGCACTGGCTATCGCATCACTGATCCCCAACTTCGACACACCCTAGAGCTATCTCGAATTGCTGAAGAAGTTACACCTTGGTTAAAGCAACAGTTGGGCGTTACTAGCACCATCAAGTTGCCAGATTTGTTTGCCACTATGGTGGGCATTCCCCAGGGAACGTTCACAGCAGATTTTCTCAAACGCCCCAAAGAGCGCAAAGATGTGTTTAATCCACTCCTCAAGGTGGAGGACTATGAGCAGGCAGCTACTCAATCTAGGGAACTAGAGAAGCTAGCCGAGGCTGGCGTGAACGAGTTGATTGTCAAGATTCAACACTATAGCGATCGGCTGCAAGATTGGGATGACCTGAAACAACAGCATCTGCAACTTCAGACTGCTATTCATCAAGATCAGGTACGGTTAGCAGCACTTAATACTGAGTTAGAAAGCCTGACCCAGGAAAAGGCTCAATTAGATGCGATCGTAGCTGACCTCCAGCAGTTAGAACAGACAATCCAGGGTCTCAATGCCCAGATAACAGCCCAACAGCAAACCGTGAACCTGTGGCAACAGGCAATGGCCTCTGCTCAAGCTGCTGTTACCATCTGTGCTAGTCACCAAGCTGATTATGAAGCATTCTTAGCAGCCGATACTGCCCTAGCCGCTCTCAATCGCGATGCCCAAACTCGGCAACAACTCCTCACGCAGCGAGACTCAGTGCAAAGCCAGCTAGATGCCTCTCGGCAAGAGATCCTACGACTGCAAGTGCAACTAGAGGAACTGCACCAAGCGGAGAACGAGTTGCAGCACTTAGAACCGTTAGTTGTTCAGCAGGCAACCCTAGAACAAGAGCAGGGGACGATCGCTGCCCACCTTCAGCAGATTGCTGATTATCGACGGGAATATGATGCCCTTCAACAGCACCAGCAGCAGTTGCTAACACGCCTTACCCACTGTCAGCAAACTATTCAGCGGCTAGAAGCCTGGAAATCAGAGATAGCAGCAATCCCTGACTGGGAGCAGCATCGCGATCGCACTCAGCAGCATCTGAGTCGTCTCGCAGTGGCCTGTCAATTCCAAGCTGAGTTGCAACAACTTGTACAGCCAGCATTGCAAGACCGCACCCTCATGCAGATTGACGTAGACAAAGCGCTAGCCATCCTACAGGATTTGCAGGAAAGTTTACCACTGTACCGAGAGCCGATCGCTGCGACCATCCTCACTTTGCAACGGGGCCAAACCTTGACCAACACATTGATTGCTGGCCTAGAACAAATCTTGGCAGACCTTGCCCAGCAGACCTCAGAGGCCGATTTGCAACAGCAACTTCAGACAGTTAATCAGCAACTCCATCAGGCGTATCAACAGCAAGCAGAGGTGGCTACCTTGCCCGCCTACCAAACTCAACTGACAGACTTGCAAACAGAACTTGAGCGCTGTCAGATACGGTTGACTGAGCTAACTAGTTGCTTAGATTCGGCAACAGACTGGCAACGCCAACAAGCTACAGTGTCAGATGCCTTGGCTAAGCTAGACAATCCCCGCGGGCGCAGTCAACTGTTGACTCGACGGCTACAACAAAAGCCACAACTGCAAGCCAGCTACACTCAATTGCAAGAGAGTCAAACAGCTATTCAACAACAGTACGATCGCCTGACAGAGCAACTGCAACCATTTGCAAACCTAGATGCTGCCATCGCAGAACAAGCTGATCGCCGTCAAGCCCATCAATCGGGATATACCATCTACATTCAGCACCAATCACAAGCCGATCGTATTACTGAGGTAGAACAAACTCTGCAAGCAGCTATTGAGCACTTGGCAACCCTCCAAACCCAGCAAGCAGAAGCTCAACAAGCATGGCAACGGCGTAACCAAGCCTGCGATCACAAGCGTCTTGCTGAACTAGAGGCTGCTATTACCACTGCCCTAGCCACTAAGCATCAAATCACGGGTCGTTTGCCCCTGCAACAGCAGCAGCTTGATCAAGTAACCCTGCAACTAGCCGAGCGAGAGACTCTGGCGGCAGAGCGAGATCAGGCTCAGCAAGCTCTGGCAAAGCGCCAGCAAACCTATGCATTTATCAAATATGCCCGCTCTGTCTATAAACAAGCAGGGCCACGCATCACTCGCTTTTACCTAGGCGAAATTTCACGGGAGGCCGATCGACTATTCCGAGAACTTATGAATCGGCAGAATTTAGCTCTCGACTGGACAGAAGACTATGAAATCCGAGTTCAAGAAGGTGCCTACTGGCGAAACTTCAGGGCACTATCGGGGGGAGAACAGATGTGTGCAGCCCTTGCTGTGCGCCTAGCTTTGCTGAAGGTACTGGCAGACATTGATATTGCCTTTTTCGATGAACCCACTACGAATATGGATAGCCAGCGTCGGCAACATCTAGCAGAGGCCCTAACTCGCCTCAAGACGTTTCAACAGTTGATCGTCATTAGCCACGATGACACGTTTGAAAACTTGACCGAAAATGTGGTCAAGGTCGATCGTCAATAGATAAGGCTGCCTCTGTGTTGCTGAGTGAATACGCTAATATAAATGCGTTGAGTTACGACCTTTCATCCGTAGCCAACTAGAACCTATTGATAAGTTGATGAGCGATAGTCAAAAAATTGCCGAAAAACCTATGGTAAGCCGTCGCCGTTCTACTCCTTGGATCCATCGCTGGTCAAGATTTCTGATTGCCGGTATCGCTGGTTTAGGCACAATACTGACTGCCTACTTGACGATCGTTGCCTTTGCTGGAACCTCCGCAATTTGTCCCACCAGCGGCTGTGACCAAGTTCTTACCAGCCCCTACGCCAGAGTGTTTGGCTTGCCGCTTTCACTCTACGGCCTCTTGGCTTACTTGGGCATGGGCACGATCGCCATTGCTCCCTTAGCGGTTAACGCTGAGAAAAATAAGCAACTACGGACAGACTTAGACAACTGGACATGGCTGCTCATGTTCATAGGTAGCACAGCTATGACCCTATTCAGTGGCTACCTAATGTACCTGCTAACTGGAAAAATTAAAGCCGTTTGTCTCTATTGCATCGCCTCAGCCATTTTTTCGGCCAGCCTGTTGGTATTAACCATAATTGGTCGGGCTTGGGAAGACATCGGGCAGCTGATGTTTACTGGCATTATTGTTGGTACTGTTACTCTCATCGGCACATTGGGCATTTACGCGAACTTGAACCAGCCTGCTGTTGCCGGTTCCCATTGGACGGGGCCTAAAATTACAACTACGTCAGGGCCAGCCGAAATTGCTCTCGCCGAGCACTTGCGCAAGATTGGTGCCAAAGAATATGGCTCGTTTACCTGTGGCCATTGCTATCAGCAAAAGCAGCTATTTGGAGCTGAAGCCGCCGAAAAACTGCCCTATATTGAGTGCAGTCCCCAAGCTAAGAATAATCAGGCCAAGCTGTGTACAAAGGCAGGAATTGAGGGTACACCAACCTGGGAAATTAAGGGCAAACAATATCCTGGTGTTCAGTCGCTGGAAACACTGGCGGATATTTCCGGCTATAACGGCCCCCGTGATTTTAAGAACTGACGATTCGCTAGGTCACGCTGTTGCGATCGCCCCACAGCTACTTACACGTCATCGTCTAGTCGTCTAGTCCCCTTCATCCTCTACACTGGTTCACCCATGGCAAACTTCCTGAAATCTGTTTTGACTACTCTATTAGCCCTCATCATCTTTTGTGGACTAGGCATCAGCGGGTTGTTATTTTTAATTATTGTCGGTTTGCGCAGCAGCACCCCAACCGTCAAAGATAAATCCATTTTGGTTCTCGATTTAGCTCTAAGCCTGCAAGATGTGGAACCTGAATATTCCTCCGCTGATGTAGCGCGCCGGTCGCTAACGGGCGATCGCGAGTCTAGTACAATTGCACGGTTAAGTACTGTGACGCGAGCCTTAGAACAAGCTAGCCGTGATCCGCGAATTGTGGGGCTATATCTACGTGGCGGTGTAAGTTCTGGAAGCAGCGGCCTAGCCAATCTACTAGAGGCACGACGAGCGCTAAAGCAGTTCCGGGCTAGTGGTAAACCAGTCATTGCCTATGATGCTCACTGGAGCGAAAGGGAATATTACCTGGGATCCCTAGCGACCAAACTGTTTATTAATCCACTAGGAACCCTGACAATTGACGGCTATGCGTCAGAAAACGTATTCTTTGCGGGAACTTTGAAGAAGTATGGAGTCGAAGTCCAGGTTACTCGTGTAGGCAAGTATAAGTCTGCTGTGGAGCCATTCTTACTCACTAAAAACAGCCCTGAAAATCAAGAGCAGGAACGCCAACTGCTCACAGACCTGTGGACTGAGTGGGTGACTTCAGTAGCAGAACATCGTCAACTCACACCGCAAGCCGTACAGGCGATCGCCGACACCCAAGGGATGCTATTGCCCCACGAGGCACTCAAGCAGAGGCTAGTTGATGCCGTGGCATTACCCAGCGAGGTGAACGATGAACTTAAACGCATAACAGGCAAAACGGGTGATCGCGATACTGTTGCTCAAATTGACATTCAAACCTATGCACGGGCTACTGAGGATACGTCGCAAGCATCCAGCAAAAATCGGATTGCTGTGCTCTATGCTCAGGGTGAGATTCGCAACAGCCAGAGAGCCACTAGCACGATTAGCGCAGAATCCTTCGCTAGACAGCTCCGACAGTTACGCCGAGACAAAACGGTAAAGGCGATCGTCCTCCGCATTAACAGCCCTGGTGGTAGTGTTACTGCTTCAGAAGCAATCCAAGCAGAAGTTGTGCAAACTCGCGAGCAAAAACCCGTGATTGTATCCATGGGTAACGTAGCTGCATCGGGTGGGTACTGGATCGCAACCTATGCCGATCGTATTTTTGCAGAACCCACAACCATTACTGGGTCAATTGGAGTCTATGGACTGATCCCCAATATTCAAAAGCTAGCCAATGCCCAGGGGATCACTTGGGATACGGTCAAGACAGCAAAGTATGCAGATATGGATACCATTTCCCGTCCCCAGACACCAGAGGAACTAGCACTGAACCAAAAACTAGTGGACTGGATTTACAGTGAATTTTTAAGCAAGGTAGCTGAGTCACGCAAACTGCCCAAGGCAAAGGTGGCAGAAATTGCCCAAGGACGGGTCTGGTCAGGAAGCGCAGCCAAGAAAATTGGTTTGGTGGACGAAATTGGGGGGCTGAATCAAGCGATCGCAGCGGCTGCTAAGCAGGCAAACTTAGCAGATTGGCAAGTAGACGAATACCCCAAGAACCGTGGTTCATTATTCCAGTTGCTCCAAGAGGAGGATAACACGGCTCAGGTGCAGCAGATTGATCCAGTGACAGTAAAATATCAACGGCTGCTAGAGATGCTTGCGATCGTTCAAGCACTCGATGATCCTCAGCACATCTACGCTAGACTGCCCTTTCACATGGAGATTAAGTAGGACTCTTGGTAACGCCGTCACGATGGCAAATTCGTCTCATCCTAGCAACAGGAGTCTTGGCAGTTTCAACCTCATCGGTTCTAGTGCGTCTAGCGTTTCAAGCCGCAGGCACTAGCAGCTTGGGTTTTAGTCTAGTGTTAGCAGCATCACGTCTAACCCTAGCCGCTCTGACCATGCTAGCCATCACGTGGAGCACAGCTAGATATCGCCATCAACAACCCCGCCTGCCCGATGTCCATAGTCCTCAACAGCCGAAGACGATAATGCTAGGAATCGCTGCTGGCATCTGTCTGGCCATCCATTTTGCAGCTTGGATTAGTTCCCTTGCCTATACATCAGTCGCTGCATCCACTGCCCTGGTCACTACCAATCCAATCTGGGTAGCACTCCTGTCATGGTTTTGGCTTGGGGAGCGCCCCCGACGATTAGCAATGATTGGCATTGGGATCGCCATGGCAGGCAGCCTAGTTGTTGCCTATGGTGGGAGCAGTACGCCAGGAAACAATCCCTTGCTAGGAAATACCTTAGCTCTAGTAGGAGCTTGGATGGTCAGTTTTTATCTCATGCTATCAACCATTGCTCAGCAACGGGGATCAAACCTGTCGGTTTATGTCCTAGTAGTATATTCCACAGCTGCGATCGTTCTACTTCCCTTACCCAGTTACTTCCATACTAGCTACAGAGGCTATCCTTCCCTAGTTTATGGTTGGATAATTCTTCTAGCTGCGATCCCCCAACTTATTGGCCATACAGCATTGACTTGGTCTGTGCGGTGGATAGCTCCTACCCAGGTCACCTTAGCTATTCTGTTAGAACCAATCATTGCCAGTGGCATAGCGTATCTCATCTTTCAGGAATTACCCACCCATTGGGTAATAGCAGGAGGACTGTTAATCGTGAGCGGAACTATATTTGTTACCAGAGAACAATCCCGATTAGTAAAATTTGTTAAGGATTAAATAATAGGAGATAGGGTTTAGCAGTACCGCATTAGCCTTCATAGGGTTCGGCTACTCAGCAGCGTCTTGCTAGGTAGGTCACTAGCAATTAACCTCAATAGCTATCGTCAGTGGCGACCATTTTTGATTAGACTGAGTGACATCACTCCTCCACTAAATCTCCACAACAGGTTCATCATCACTTCAGTCTCATTAGGGCCTTATTGTGACGCTACACCTCTAGTTCAGCGTTGGTTTTATATCATGCAGTTCTTCCTCGATAAAGCGCATTGGACGGGTTTTTGGCTCCGATTGCCAATTTTGGTAATCCTGTTAGGGTTTGCGGGCTTAGCTACTAGCATCGCCGGAATCAACTGGTGGCGGACGCATCAACGAGAACACAACCTGAGTGCCGTACATTCAGCCCTACAACCGCTGAAAGCTTCCTTGGCTGATCCCCAACTGCTCACCGTTGATGTTCCCTTTGAAATCTGTGCTGAAGCTACAGACTGGACTCGCCCATCTCCCCAAGAGCAAGAGCAAGAGCTACAGAAGCTGCCTCGCTATGCTACGGAGCTAAATCGAGAACCTCTGCGAAGCCTGTACCAGCGCCTTTATAACCAGTCTGTGTTTAGTTTTACCGCCTATGGCATTAGCCTGCGGTTGGAGCCTCTCTATTTTTCAGGACTCTGGACTGTGCAATCAATCTTGCGAGATTGCTATGATCCTAATCGCATTGCTCAGCTCAATAATGGACAACTTGCCGAAGTTTGGGTGCTACTGCACCGAGTCGTGAGTGTGCAATGGGATGGCAGTCGTTACGTGATGACGGTTGAACCTACGTCCCGAGGTGTGCAGTTTATTCAGTTTCCTCGTTTTGAGCATGATCCCACATTGCCGTTGCAGGTTCTTACCCGTGAGGGATTGTCTCTAGATGTGTTTAGTAATAGTCTTGTCGAATTGTCGAGAACGCAATAATCTGTAGGGGCAATTTAGTTTAATGGTCAAGTAACGATGAGACACTGGCAACATTGGTGGGAACGCTTGCAGTGGTTGGTGCAATATGACCCACCCCGATTTATAGAGTCCCTAATGCTAGGGTTAGCCATAGTGTTGCTACTAGTTTGGCAGGTAGTTGACTCTAACGACAAATTGTCCGGTGGTTGGGCGTATCTGGTGTTGAGCTTAGGTTACGCTATCGGTTCGGCGTTGTCGATCTTGGTGCGTGAAACGCTAATTTCTATGTCTCGCGATCGCACCACCATTGTGACCGCTCTGGTATTACTTAGCACTAGTTCCTACGTTCTATGCTGCATATTTATCAACCCTAATCACTATCTTTAGGGTAATTAGAGCCTTAAAATCCCCATGAGTACTGCACCAGAGTCTGCTATTCACCAAGTCGCGATCGCAATCTTGTATCGTGACGATCAATTCCTGATGCAATTACGTGATGATCCACCCCTTCCCATTGTTTTTGCAGGATGCTGGGGCCTGTTTGGAGGGCACATAGAAGCAGGAGAAACCCCTCTAGAAGCCGTGAAGCGAGAGCTAGCAGAAGAGATTGGCCATATTCCAAGCCAGCTCGTTGAGTTTGGTCGTTATCGAACCGAAACAGTGGTTCGCAACGTGTTTCAGGCTCCGCTCGAGGTCAGCTTGGATAAATTAGTTTTGGGAGAAGGCCAGGAAATGGCACTGCTGACAGTAGCTGATATTCAGCGAGGAGAAGCCTACGCTAAGGTAATCTCAGCCATGAGGCCGATCGGCGCTCCCCATCGGAATATCTTGCTAGATTTTATTCACCAGCAAGGGTTGCTATAACAGCCAGTCGCCTAACAACCAAGTTCACTGAATAGTAACCTTCACTTCTCGACCAATTCACCTAGGGTAATCTCGTGGTAACTTCGTACAATGACTGGTTGGCTGGCGTTATCAGAGATACAAAACTGTTCGTAAACCTTCATCAACATCCTCCCGTAAATGATCCGGTAACACACCAATGCGCTCGACCAAGAATGTTTTATCCACTGTGAAAAGCTGAGAAACATTTGCCACAGAATCCCTCGGTAAGCCGGATACCTCACGAGGCAATAACACATTGCGTGGCGCTTCCGCTAACTAGACATTTGAGGCGACAAAAACGACAACGACAGTACTGATACGACTTTGAGTGAACGTATCATCTTGAATCACTAGGACAGGACAGCTATAGCCGGGTTCTGAACCCATTGGATTGGGTAAATTCGCCCACCAAATTTCTCCCCGATACATTACCAATCCTCATAGGGCAAAGACATAGACTGCATCCTTGCCATTACCGGATCGAGTTCAGAAGACTCTCTAGAGTAAACTTGATTCAATTTGAGCAAGATTTGATCACGGCTGTACCTGTTCAAGTATGCCTGTAACGCCTTTGTATAAAGCTCACTACGTGACAATCCTAACCGCTGGGCAAGTGCTTCCGCCTGTTCAAACACTGAATCTGGAAGCGAAATCGCAGTTTTCATAATGACCCTAGCCGTAAGCTACACACCTTGGCTATACCTCGGTTATACCAGGATTGCCAGAACTAGTCCCCTGTACACCGCTCAAAGGGAAAGTTAGGACATGATTACAGTTGTAGTTTCCAGTGGGAACTGAAGCCCTTACTACAAACGTTCTGACTAACCTACACAGTGCTACAGATGTTAGACGATGATTTTTCTGATTAGCGTAAGATCTTGATGCTTGAACTAAACGTGCCTGAAGTCAATGCCTAGTAAAACGGATCCAAATCGTGTATTGCGACAGTTGCCGATCGTAGTGGGTTCTCTAGCAGGGACGTTGCTAGTCATCAATCGAGTTATGACCACAGAGTTGACCAGTTCCCAGTCTCGATCGGATGTCTTGGGGATCATTCTCAGTGCACTACTTGTGCTCACAGGGTTGCTTTGGCAACAGATTCAGCCCCGCCTCCCTGATGCGGTCTCCCTAGTGGGAGAAGAAGGGTTTGAATTGGCAGACGACTTGCCCGATGCTGTGCAGCGAGAACTAGCCTGGGCTTCCTACACACTTTTGACAAACACCGTCACTAAATCATTAGTGGTTTGGTATGACGGAAAGATCTTGCTCCGGCGTGGGATCTTAGCTCCTAAGGCAACCGTTACTCCTGGTGCTATTCTCCGGCGGGTATTGGAGAAGCAACAACCTGTCTATTTGGTGGATTTGAAGGTGTATCCTGGCCGAGTTGAGTTTGACTACTTGCCAGAAAATACTCAAGGTATCATTTGCCAACCTATTGACCAGCGAGGAGCGCTGATTTTGGCAGCGAATGCCCCTCGTAGTTACACGAAGCAAGATGAAAATTGGGTTGCCGCAATTGCCGCCAAGCTGGCAGATACCCTCAGTAGTGTCTAGTACATGCCGTGAAGAGGTTACTCCCTTACAATAAGGGCGATTTCTAGCAATGGGTGGTTGCCATGAAAATTTTGGTGTTGAATGCAGGATCCAGCAGCCAAAAAAGTTGCCTCTATGAGCTAGGAACAGACCTGCCAGATCATCCACCAGCACCCCTCTGGGAAGGAACGATCGACTGGACAGCATCCCCCGATTATGGCCTGGTTAAAATTCGTGCCCAAGGACACAAACAGGAGCAGCACTTACCGATGTCCCAGCGTCAGCAGGCGATCGCCCATTTGCTACAAACTCTACTCCACGGTGACACTGCCGTCCTAACCAGCCTTGAGGAGATTAACGTAGTGGGACATCGAGTTGTGCATGGTGGCCAGAGCTACAATCAACCAACGCTAATTACCCCAGAGGTGACGGCTACAATCGCACAACTCATCCCCCTTGCGCCTAACCACAACCCTGCCCACTTGGAAGGTATCCACGCGATCGCCCAACTATTGCCCACTACACCCCAGATTGCTGTATTTGACACAGCCTTTCATACCAGCATTCCTGCTGCTGTTGCCCTTTATCCTATCCCCTACGAGTGGTCTGAGCAGGGAATTCGACGCTACGGCTTCCATGGCATTAGCCATCAATACTGTGCCCAACGGGCTGCCCAACTGCTGAATCGTCCCCTAGAATCTCTCCGGTTGGTCTCTTGTCACCTAGGCAATGGCTGTTCTCTAACTGCGGTGCAGGGTGGCCGAAGCATCAATACCAGCATGGGCTTCACACCCCTCGAAGGCTTGATGATGGGGACTCGCTGTGGATCCATTGACCCAGCCATTCCTCTCTATCTCATGCGTCAACATGGCCTCTCTGTAGATGAGGTGGATACTTTGCTTAATAAGGCATCGGGACTGAAGGGGGTTACTGGTGAATCAGGGGATTTACGATTAGTACTAGCAGGGGTAAGTCAGGGTAACCCTCGTGCCATCCTCGCGTTTGACATGTACATCCAACGACTGGTGATGGGCATTGGAGCTATGGTCGCTAGCTTGGGCGGCATTGATGCCCTAGTCT
>JANWZG010000080.1 GCA_025054735.1 Cyanobacteriota bacterium
GTAACTACAGTTCTGCGCAGAGGCTTCTACTCAGCAAATGGCCATGTTGAGTGAAGTTGGAACCATCCCCTTTCCTCTTATTTCCAGATTAGCTACTGACGTGATCAATTGATGAAGCTGTGTTACATCGTCCGAAGCTTTAACTACTTGCTTTAGGTAGAGCTACCTGATTGAGTTCACCCTAGCTAGGAATCTATAACCACTCTAGTGAGCGAGTTCCAACAGTTCAATTGAACGATCGTTCACGATAGTTGGCTTGTCATTTGCTGTCTTGTGTACCACTGCTGCACTACAGCAGAGAGGATGCTGTCAGGGTGGCGTTGTGTTGTCCTGGTTTGAATCTCCTCTCATGGACTGGAGGTGCAGGGTCGAGCGTCAACAATGGAGGTTTCTATCCGTGAATCTAAAGGGAAAAACAGCCCTAGTAACCGGGGCTTCTCGCGGCATTGGTCGGGCGATCGCCATTGAACTCGCAAGACAAGGCGTGCACCGCTTGGTATTGGTCGCACGCGATGCTGATCGTCTCCGTGATGTTGCGGCTGAGGTCAAAGCTTGGGGCGCAGAGGCGATTGTGCTACCCCTAGACCTAACCCAGCCGATCAACGTAAATGTTGCTATTGCTCATGCTTGGCGCAACCACGGCCCCTTCCAATTGCTGATTAACTGTGCAGGGGTTGCCTACCAAGCGCCTTTTCTGCAATCTCGCTTATCCCATGTCCACACTGAGATCGCCACTAATCTCATGGGGTTATATACCATTACCCGCCTAGTTGCCCGCCGCATGGCTGCTCACCGCCAAGGGCATATTGTCAATGTTTCTAGTTTAATGGGCAAGGTAGCTGCACCAACCATGGCTACCTATTCAGCCACCAAGTTTGCTATTTTGGGCTTTACCCAAGCACTACGGGGAGAGTTAGCTCCCTATAACGTGCAGGTTAGCGCTCTGTTGCCTTCCTTGACCGATACTGACATGGTGCGAGATTTGCGCTGGTTTCGCTGGGTAACGCCAATGACCCCTGAGCAGGTGGCCAAAGCGCTAGTGAGGGGGTTGCGCTGGCGATCGCCAGAAATTTTGGTAGGTTGGCAAACCAAGTTAGCAGTCTGGTGTGGTCAAGTTGCCCCCATGGTGTTAGAAAAACTCGTTCACTGGGCGGCACCATCGCCTAAACTCACCAAATCTGTTGTGTCAGGGTCGGCTCCAGACCAATAGTCCTACTACTAGAATTAGTCTCACCACTAGAATGCCAATGCTTTAGGATCCAACGGGAAACTCAAGGGGGAACCTTTATCCCCCATAGATGGCAGCCAATTATGGTGAGGATTCAAGGGTTCTAGTGCTAAATGTTGAGTTGAATGTTGACAGTTTTGAATTAGGGGCTGTGATTAATTGTTGGTGCTCAAGTCATGCTAGTGAATGGGGAAGAAAATAGCCCTGATCGCGAAACCACTCAACGGTACGATGAATAGTGGCCTGGGGTGATATGTGAGGCTCATAGCCTAATTCTTGCCGAGCACGGGACAGGTCATAGCTACGATCGCCCAGGAACAGGTCAAGGCGATCGGCTTTAGGGAGTCGATGACCTGTGATGCGATAACTCAGGTAGTTTAGCAGTTTATACACCTGCAATGGTGCGCCAGGCAGGTCAGGGGGCAAGCTGGATAGGCCAAATTCTTGGCTAATCAATGTCACAAGTTCCCGCAAGGAGATAGACTGTGGCCCAGCGAGAATATACGTGCGTCCTATAATCCCTGGTGTCAGGCTACACCGAATTAGCCCATCCACAATGTCCACCACATCAGTAATGTGGTGATGTCCCTGGCCTGACCCCATCAGCCGAAATTGTCGGTCAGCGATCGTTCGGAACAAGCCCATCCAACCGCTGGCTCCCGGCCCAAAAACCGTTGATAATCGAGCAATCACTACGGGCAAGCCATCCTGTTGTTTATAGGTCTGTAACATTTTCTCTGTGAGCAGTTTAGACTCCCCATAGGGAGAATCAGGACGGGGTGGCGTTTCCTCTGTAATCGCACGATTTTTGGACATGCGGCCATAGATTGCCACCGTACTAGCGTAAACCAGCCGCTGTACACCTGCTTGCAGGGCAGCTTGGGCCATATGATCGGTTCCCCTAACGTTAACCGCCCACAGGCTCTGACGATTGACATCTGCTCCGTGGACTTTGGCCGCTAAGTGAAACACTACCTGGCACCCTTGCATCCCTTGACGTAGAACAGAGACATCCTCCAAATCCCCACGACACACCTCAACCCCCAGAGCTGTGAGCTCACTAGCGTCTCGTCCCGGACGTACTAGTGCTCTTACCGTATGTCCATCGTGCCGTAACCGTTGCACCAACTGTCTACCCACCAGACCCGTAGCACCTGTAACAAAGGTTTCCATAGGTTTCGTCTCCTTAGACAGTCTCTGCCCATTGTTTCATCGCTCGGGGAGATATCATGGTACAAACTATGCCTAACATTTCTGCACCACGGGCTAGGCCAGATAGGCCAATAAGCACCGGTAACAATCCCCACCGTTTGAGTGGATGCATATCTAACAGGCGGCTAAACCGGAACCACCGAGGTACATCCAATATCATGTGCCAAATCATTGTGACGACGGGTTCCAAAATACCTGTACGGGTAATCCATTGGTTCGGATAGTTTGGATCCAGTCGGCGCAGATGATAGACCTCGTAGCCGTAGCGAAAGTGGAGTTTTTTGAGCCAGTACCACCAAGCAAAGTAGTGAACAATTTGCTGCTGAGGATGAAGAGCAATGATAAAGCCCGCTTGGGTGAGCTTGCGAAATAGTAAGGGGGAGGCAATGACCCGGCCAAATTCTGTCTGGTACTGACATTGCCGAAAGACATCGGTACGCATGGCAAGGTTATGATCCATAAACCCTCGCACTTCCATGTCAGGCAGTTGGCCAGGTCGGTAGTGACGAATTTTACCGAGGATATAGCCAAAGGTTAGACAGACAGCAATTTGCCGGAGGGGAGCATCGCCACGCCAACTGTGGGCACTTTTGAAGAGGCTAATGCCGACGGAAACATCGGCTCCGGCTTGAATACGCTCAACGATCGCCGATACCCATCTGGGTTGAGGATAGACATCAGAATCTGTGAAGACAATAATGTCTCCCGTGGCAACAGTCGCCCCTTGATTTTTTAGAGCATAGTACAGGGCACCATCAGCCGCAACAGCCTTGACTGCTAGAAACGGAGCGGGATCCGCATAGGCTGCTTGCCATTCCTCGACCTGGACGCTGCTGCCGACGAGAATGATTTCAATGCGATCGTGGGGATAGTCCTGGTGTTGCAAGGCTAGCATGGTGTTGTTAGCTGTACCTTGATCACGGGACTCGTTGTAGCCCTCGATCACAACAGATACGATCGGGTTGGTGGTTAATGGGTGAGTAGTCGTCATGGTTTATTCATCTCCTTTGCTGTTGCCCTGTGTGTGCGTTCCATAAACCCGCTCAGCATATTAGCTCAGCATATTGCTGGGTAACCCTAAAATTTGGCGACCTCGAAGACACTCATCAACCCGCATTAGTTCGCTGTAGCTATAGATGAGTAGAGTTTTACGACTGAGTAAGGATGTCTGGAATACCGCTCAGCACGACAATTTTGCCCGTTTGGGCAGACTCCTGAGCAGCATCAATCACCTGTTGGTTACAGTAACCATCCCAAACATTGGGAAAAACAGGCTGTTGGTGACGGACAGTGTTGACAAAGTGGGTGATGGAGCGTAAGAAGGAGGGTTCATGCCAGGGCGATCGTAGCTTTTCTAGCAGGTAGTGAGACTGGGTAATGGGTTGTAGCAAGTGGCTTAGCCCCTGCTTGGCTCTGGCAAACCGACCAATTTTGGGGGTTGTGAATTCCACTGCTAGCGATCGATAGTGATCTACAGCCAGTTTTCCATCTGTGCCATAAATCTCCACTTGCCCAACCTCAACAGCATGTAAGCAGAAGAAAGATTGTACCAGCACATCATTGACCATCCGCAGTTGCAACAAAACAGTATCGTTTTTGCTATATGGCGATCGGGCCTGCATAAACACCTCGGCCACATCCGTTTCCAACAGGAACCGAACTAGATCAATGTGATGGGGGGCAATATCAAAAATCGCCCCAAAACTACCGTGGCGAGTAATTTGCCAGTCAATGCCCGTTTGAGGCACAAAACAAAAGGTGGATCGGGTGCTATTGGGGTTGCCTATCTGGTTCGCCTGAATAGCCTGTTTGAGAGCTTGATAAAGCGGGTGAAACCGATAGTTAAAGCCAACCATCACTACGCGATCGCTGCCCTGCCAACATTCAACAATGCGTTGGGCATCGGCCAAGTTGGTAGCAAAGGGTTTTTCTAGATAAACATGCTTACCGGCATTGATAGCTGCGATCGTTGCCTTAGCATGTTCCTCATAGGGCACACTGACAATCACCGCGTCGATCGTCGGCAGCGCCAATAGGTCGTGGTAATCCTCAAAAATCTTAGCCTGGGGTGCAAGTTGCCGTGCCCGTTCTCGACGGTTGGGGTCAGGATCCGCCAAAGCCACCAGCTCAGAGCTAACGAGGCGAGGCAAATTTTTGAGATGTACTGACAGAGCAACCAGACCACAGCCCACTAGGCCAATTCTTACCTTAGACATGCCGACTTTTGATGTAGTTTGATGTAGGTGATACAAACCAAGGGCTATGGCAAATCCATGGTCACAGGCTTGCTAGCCCCCATCGCTTTAAGGCTCCTCGAAATCGCTTTTTGAGCAGAAAGCTGAGTGAAGCACGAGCAGATAAGTCACTCACAGATGGTCGATCGTCCGAAAATCCGTCACCGGAAATTGAGCCGAGTCCTGATCTTCCAGATAGCCCGTGTGGAGGCGATCGGCAATACGCAGCATCAACCTTGCCGTTTCTAGATCGGCCTGCTCCCACTCGGCTTGCTGCAATAGCGATCGTAGCGGCTGAAAATCTGCTTCCACTTCGGAAATCAATGGTGGCTCATACTGCTGCAACCACTGCCCCGGCGTGAATTTAGCGTGATGCCAAAGCAGGCCAAAAGCCATCTGACCGATTTGAGCATCGGTATCGGCCAATGCCTGTAAAAGCAGATCTAACCCCGGTTCACCGTAATTTAGGGTTTCCAGCAATGCGGCAAGGCGTTGATGGCGATAGGGGCTAGCCAAACGCCACCTTACCCCCGCTAGCCCTCCCAAAACAACACCCATCTGTGGCGGCGCGACCTCGCCTCCCAACACTGCATCTGAGGGCTGGGGCATCAACTCGGTGGGTGGTGCCAGCAAGCCCGCAATTTCCACTGCTGGTGGCAGCAAACTGGGGTTAGTCGCGGTATCCATGAGCGGCTCGTCCCCTGGATCTGGCATAGGTGTTTTTTGAGTAGGTGGATGACAGAAATGGGCTAACGGGTTTGGGTCACAACAACACCAGGCGTAGTCAAAGAAACCTCACAACGCGGGGCCGTATCAGTTGCTGCCGAAAAATCACAGGTATAGGCCGCAAGGCAACGCCCTTGGCTGTTGAAAACACGGACATTGTAACCATATTGACGAGCAACTGTGCCAAATTGGGTCAAAAACTTGTAGCGATCGACATAGGTCAGTTGCCGCCAACTCGCATTTTGCACAACCAAATCAATTCGGGCCGATCGTACCGAACTTGCCGGATAAGCCAACCAATCCTGCACTAGTTTTTCAGCAAATTGAACTTTCGTCCACCACAGACTCGGCACAGTCAATCGATCCAGACAAATTGTATCGGATCTTAAAACAGTCAAGGTTTGAGCGCAGGGGCGCGGCCCAAACTCCTCAGCTGATCTGGCTAGCATCTCAATCTCTAGCGGTGATTTCGCAGGTTGCACCGATCCTTTTATCGGCAACTCGTCGCAGGCCGTTTCAGCTAGCACCGGAAACACCGCAGTTGTCAACATAGCACCCAGCGAAACCAGTAGGGAGATTGTTCGCAGTGACGATCGAGGCATTAAAGGCAGTTGAAACCCAAGCGTTGACTGATACACGGGTAAACTCCCTCAGTAGCGATAGTAGGCTTGGTGCCACGGTAAACCCCGCTCACCTGGTTTCTTTTGCTTCTCCCAGGAAATTTCACCTCGGGCTGTTTTCAACAGATAGTCTTCAACGGTAGCCACCAGGTTTTGCCAGGTCAGCCCTTCGCACTTCAAAAACTCTTTCAATTCCTGCAAAGCTAGTTGCGATTCTTGGGTTTCCTTCATGCTCAGGGGAATTTCCATCCGCAGCGGATCCTTTTGTACTGCCAGCAAGCCTTGACGAACCGCGTTAGAAATTTGAGCGGCATAGTCGCGCCGACCCCGCAAGCACTGTTGCCGCCATCCCCGCTAACTGGTAGCATATAGGGGTGGCAAGCGATTCAGTGCAAACGCCGTCACCTCTTCGCGGCTCAAGTAGCGCCCTAGCTTGGGAGGAACCAGTTGAAACTGGCGCTCTAACTCTTCAGCGACAAGAGACTCCATCGCATTGCGATAAATCGTAGACTTTTCATTGGCCATAGAATTCAACTCAGGAGTGAATGTCGACCTTTGCCGATCTTAAATCACTAATCTGGAGTCAATGACTCGGAACAGGTCGCTCGGCAGAGAACGTTATAATCATTTTTTTTAAGATAACATAGGCTCTCTTGAAGCGATCGTGGTTGGTCGTGAGATCGGCGATTGTAGATTCCAATTTTGACAGGCAAATGTGTAACTCTGGGGAGTGAAAAAAGGCGCACAAAAGAGTGCCGTATCGAGTTATGATCCTTCAGAAGCTGTTTTATAGCGTTTTTCATCTCAGTGAGATACAGTATGTTGGCCACAACCCTTGACTAGTAGGTTTTCTCGCTTGGGTGGCGATCGCCACCCAAGCGAGAAGCGCTATAAAACTCGACGCAACCCTTTGACCGATGGTTCTTCTGGTGATTTTGCTAGATTTCCTCGAAATGGCTGCTGAACAAGGGTTCAGCGGAAATTTAAAACAGCTTCTTAGGATCGAATTGATTTTCCTGCCCCTGCTTTGATTTATCCTGACTAGATTGACCACTAAGGAGATTCCGTGAACATCTCGATCGTCCTCACATTACTTACCCTCAGCCCGATCGTCCCGCCTTCACCGCCTCATCGTGTGCAGCCTGTGGTGCAGGTGTCTGATACCCCTAGAGGCGAGCAATCGTCAGGTGGGAGTGGGGCAACGTCAGGAATAAAGCAAGCTTCTTCGGCGGCAGTCGGAAACTATTGCAGTGTGGTCTATGCCAACGGCGGCTGGCAACTGTTTTGGCATACGGCAGAAGATGCCTGTCGATTTGCCACTTGCTTGGGGTCTAACTGCCAGTTGGCAAGTCGGGGTCGCTATTTTCTGGGGAGACAGAATCAGGTGACGGTTACATGCCGTGGCTTTAGTCGCACGTTTACGGGTATGGGCGATCGTCCCTTGGCTGATGCCTTCAATACCGTAGCTAATCCCTTCCAGCCCGCTTGTGCGTTTACGGTTAATCAAGGTGTTAGTACGTTTACATCCCCACCCCTCGGAGGTAGACCATCCCCAACTAATCCCAGCAGTTCTGGTAGCAATTCGACGATCGGGCAAGCACCAAACTCTGTAGCACAGGAGATGGTAGCGGCTCATAATCGCTGGCGATCGCAGGTAGGAGTTCCACCTCTGCGCTGGTCTCCCCAGTTAGCTAGTTATGCCCAAGACTGGGCCAACCAATTGGCCGCACGGGGAGCCTTTGAGCACCGACGTGATAGCCCCTATGGGGAAAATCTGTTCTGGGGGCAGGGACGGCGCTGGTCACCGACGGAGGTAGTAAATGACTGGGGCAGCGAGGTCAAGGATTACGACTATGCCACCAATAGCTGTCGAGGAGTTTGTGGGCATTATACCCAGGTGGTGTGGCGAGACACGACTGAAGTGGGTTGTGGGGTGGCTCGATCGGGCAACCAGGAAATTTGGGTGTGCAACTACAATCCGCCAGGTAACTATCTTGGACGTAAACCCTATTGAGAAATAACCCGAAGAATTAACCTATGCAGCCCATGAAATCACTATCCCTAATATTCTCTCTCTTCATTTCTAACGTTTGCCTAGCTGGGTTTACCGTGGCAGCTTTAGCCGTAGACTACAGTCGTCAGCCTCAGCGCGTGTCCCCTGCCTCCACCACCTATCCTCTGGAAATTGAAAAAGGATTGGTGGGGGACAGCCGCCTTTGGGTGCGCGTAAACGGTTGGATTTTGAATGTGGAAGAGTATGGTTCTGGATTGCTGTTGGCTAGTTTTGCTGACTATTGCAAAAAGCCAATTCAGGTCGAAGGGCGGGCTGCAACTCTGTTGGTGGAAACGCGCTATCGATCAGAGGATGGTAAGCCATTTTATCTGGCGGATGTGTTAATGCCCGATGGGTCGAGAACACGGATTGGTCGCCAGTTTGATCATCCGGGGCCTGCTTTGGATAAGCTGGTGCCACCGCCGATGCCAACAGCCTATCCGTTGCAGGTGCAGACTCGAAGAGATGGTGTTAAGGTAGCGATCGTCAACGGGCAACCCGTCAAAGTAGAAGATCAAATCAGGGATGCCCAAGGAAATATCTATTTGTATTTTCGACTACTCTACTCCCTACAACCGAGGGAATACACGGTGGATGGCGGCAGCAACAAGCGACGGGTCTTCTTCAGCCAGAAAGATGGCATCGCCTATGAGGTTATCACCAAGTATAATGGGCAGGTGTTACGAGTCACGCCCTTGTTGGATCACAAACGTATTGACCAAGTGATGCCCTTCGCCTACTTCAAGCCCGGTTATAGCCTCACCGAGAATGCCCGTGGCTATCGGGGGGGGATCGGTTTTGCTGGTTTGGACGATCCCAACGCCCAACCTGAGAATCGGCCCCCTTGTCCCTTTTAGAACGGATGAGCACCCCAGGGTGCCACTAGCACCTACCTAACATACCAGTCCATTTTTCCAGTCCAAGTCGCTTGCATCAACACCCTCAAGCCCGTTATTTCGCTCTTTCCACACTTATTCTATTCGCAAATTCCCATGAATTACTTTGTCACTCCTCCCGCGATCGTCTTTTCTACTGCTGCACTTACCCTAGCTCTCGGCACCCCAGTCCAGGCCCAATCCCAGCCTCAATCTGCCAAGTGTGATATCAGCGATCGCTGGGAATATCGCTCTCCTAGAAGCATCGCCCTACAAAATGGGCAATACATTCCCGTGAACCGTCCCTACACGACTGAGGTGGAATTGACCGAAACGAATCCTCGGCAAGAATCGATTCGCGAGGGTAACCGCACCCAAGTCGTTCGTATTGCCACCCTCAGAGCTTCCAATCCCGATCCTGCTGCCCAAGGAAGCAATGCTCGCATGGTGACCAGTATGCGAGTGGGTGAAACGGCTGGGATTTTGCTGGCGGTGCCGGTAGAGGGAGTTCCCTATGGTGGCGGGTTGGTGCTAGAGGGTAAGGTTAGTGCAAATTGTCAAACTATCCAAGGGCAAGCCTCAGTGGGAGGCGTAGGCGAAAAGTTTCCCTTCATCCTCCAACGGCAAAGCAGTCGCGCCACCAATGCTCCCCCCAATTCAGCAACGTCAACTCTCAGTGGCAACTGGGTGCTATTTCTAGGCCGTCAAGGTAAATTTGACAACTTTGGGGTCGATCGCCTCACCCAAACCGGCAATCAACTTCAGCTTGTCTCTGGCATTTCTGGGCAGACCTTTTCAGGCCGCATCTCCGGGCAACGGGTAGAATTGCAACTGAGCAACGGACTAAATGTAGGCACCCTGAATCAGAGCGGCAGCGTGATCACCTTCCCCGACATGGTGATGGTGCGACTAGGGTCGCCCACCTGCCCCACCGCCAACACCTGTAAAGTGCCCTAACCCCAACTCAGTTCTTAGTAAGGACTGAAGTCCTTACTACAAGCTATCTGGAATTATTACAACACACTAACCCATGAGGTAAATAGCAACACGAGGTCAATATGCGAAACAGAAGGTGGTGGCTTGTCAGTCTAGTCATGTTTATCGCCATTCTCAGTGGCTCTTTTTGGAAGCGAGTCCTGGCTCTTTCCCTTTCTGCCCTGCTAGGCACTACCTCCCCCGCTAGTTGGTTGCTCACCAGCGGTGATACCGCCACTGCTGCCCCACCCCCCATCCAGGTCGGCGACCTCTTTCTCAATCTCAACTCCGACCAACTCCTTGCTCATTCTGGAACAGGCATCTTCAATCATCCCCCCCTACCTACTTCTGAGCTATCTGGAGAGGGTATTGACATTTCCAGAAATCCTGGTAACCAACAGTCTACTTCTCAACCTCAGCAAAATAGTCCCAACAGAATACCCAATAATCCTCAACAAGTTGGAATCAAGACTGTTTCCTTTGGTGCTCCTTCTATAAGGAATATATCATCTAATACTTTTGAACTTTCTCAATCTAGCCCTGAAGGTTGTAAATACGTCATTCTTATCAAGAGAGAAGGTGAGCTTGTTTATCAGGATTCAGTAAGATTTATTTCTCCAAGCGTAAATATCTGTGGAGCACCCTCTTTCACTACGAAACTGGACCCAACTGGTACAAAAGCCGAATTGCAACTGGATGGATCTTCTGGAATATTGATTATTCAGAAACTTAGTGATGAGTTGATTCAAGGAGTATATAAGGAAGGCGGCAAGGAAATTGATCTTGGAAAAATTCCGGTCAATCCAAATACTTCATTTCTCTACAAAGGCACACAAAAACCTAGCCTCACAAAAGATGATCAGACAGACAAAATCTTTGGAATTGAACATTCTGATGGACAGAAAAGTAGTTTGCTAAAGCAAGATACGACAAATGCTGTAGCAGAAGCAGTTTGTAAAGCTGGGAGAAGAACTGCTGCTGGTCTATCTACCATGTTTACGGTTGGTGCTGTACTAGGAGTTGGCTTGGCCTTGGCAGCACCTGTAACAACTGCAATTGCTGGTGGTACTGCACTTACTATGGGGGCATATGCAACCACTGCCGCAATTGTTGGATGGGGAAGTTACTTTATGTTTGGAGGCAATCCACCTTTACTGGGGGACTTGTTAGGAAAAATACCAGGAGTTAGTCATGCCTATAACTTTGCAGATGGTGTACAAAATTTGTTAGGACTTGCATCTGAATCTGAACTTGCTGATCGCAGAGGTATTTCTCAGCCAGGGATCAGGGAACCTGGCAAAGGTGTCTTTGACCAAATTGCTGCTAGGGCTCGTGATT
>JANWZG010000081.1 GCA_025054735.1 Cyanobacteriota bacterium
CCACATCATGGAACGTGTCATGATTGATTCCCAACTCCTCTAAAATCTGAGTTATTGGGTGCAAGATCCCTAGATCAAATAATGGTTTGTCTGTAACCAGAAATGCCCGTTTCTTGCCTTCCAACTCTTTTAGGGCCACAGGCAGGCAACCGGGCTTAAAGTAAATCTTTGGTGGCACCCGGAACCACAGCATGTTTTCCCGTCGCTGGGTCACGGTTTTGATATTCAGCAAATGATGAGGGCCAACATTTTCCGAAACAGAGTTGCCACCCCATGTGCCGCAGCCCAAGGTGAGAGATGGGTCGAGCTTGAAATTGTATAAATCGCCGATCGCTCCCTGAGAAGACGGTGTGTTAATCAACACCCGTGCTGTTTTTAGGGTATTTTCAAAATAGGCAATATCATCTCGATTAGCTGGGTCAGTATATAGCACTGATGTGTGTCCCCGCCCTCCGAAGTTAACCAATTGTGTTGCTAGGTCTACAGCCTGAGCAAAATCATGAGCACGGTACAATGCCAGCACAGGTGCTAACTTTTCATAGGATAGGGGTTCCTCCACACCTACTTTGCTCACCTCTCCAATTAACACCTTAGACCCTTCAGGCACGCTGATCCCCGCTAGCTTTGCAATGCGTGGTACTGATTGACCAACGATCTCAGGGTTCAACCGTCCATCCTTCAACACCACCTGTCGTACAGCCGCCGTCTCATCTGGACTCATGATGTACGCACCCCGATTTTGAAACTCTGCCCTCACTTGGTCATAGATGGCATCCACTACCACCACCGACTGCTCAGAGGCACAGATCATGCCATTGTCAAAGGTCTTGCTGAGCAAAATGGAACTTACTGCCATGGGAATATCTGCACTGGCATCAATCACAGCGGGCGTATTGCCTGCTCCTACACCTAGAGAAGGATGACCAGAGGAGTAAGCTGCTCGTACCATACCAGGGCCACCCGTAGCCAAAATCAGCTTAATCTCTGGGTGTTGCATCAAGGCTTGAGATAGCTCCACAGTGGGTTCGTCAATCCACCCAATTAATCCTTCGGGTGCACCAGCAGCCTCTGCTGCGGCTTTGACAATCTGGGCAGCCTTGATAGAGCAGTGTTTTGCACGGGGATGGGGCGAGAAGATGATGCCATTACCAGTTTTTAGGGTGATCAGCGCCTTGAAAATAGTTGTCGAGGTCGGATTAGTGACGGGCACAATCCCTGCCAAGATGCCTACAGGTTCAGCAATCTTTTCAATCCCAAAACTCTCATCTTTCTCAATCACTCCAGTGGTTTTTTCATGCTTGTACTTGTTGTAGATATACTCTGAGGCGAAGTGATTTTTGATTACTTTGTCTTCTACAATCCCCATGCCAGTTTCTTGCACTGCTAGTTTGGCAAGAGGAATGCGTTCGGCATTGGCTGCCATAGCCGCTTTGTGAAAAATGTGGTCAAGCTGTGCCTGGGAAAAGGATGCATATTCAGCTTGGGCTGCTTTCACTTGCTGAATGAGTGCCTCCAACTCGGCTAGGTTGGTAACGTACATAGATACCTCCAGTTGTTGGATGTGTCGCTAAAAAACGAATGACCTTCTAGGGATTCGTCGTGCGATCGCTAGAAGGCCAATTTACAAACACGTTGCTATCAGTGCTGAAATATAAAGTGTTGAACTGTAGAGCCTTGAACAATAAAACCATTAGGGCCTTCCTCTCTATGTAACAGAGGAAACTACTAACTTCAACGAAACCGTATATCTAACTAAGCCGCGATGAGATGTGAAGCTTCGGTAACTCATCTAGTGCCATATGACCTTACATTTTTATAGTAGAGGCTAGGTTTCGTCTGGTTGCAAATCTTTGATATTTCTTTAGCAGTCACCGCTCATTTTCCGAGCTTGTATCGTAGCTTACTCTTAACTGCCCACTCTAGATTCGCTGCAGACTTGCTAATGATGCTGAGATTTCGCTAGTCTTCATCCAGGGGCAAGCCTGGCTTAACCCTGCCCCTGCCAAAATAGCGCCCAAACTGCAACTCGTAGACTTCGTCTTCGTCTTGAGTCTCAACTTCCAAGTCCGATCGCGGATAGCTGACACACAATAAGGCGTAGCCCTGATCCTGAAGAGCACGAGACAGCCCCATCGCTTCTGGTTGATACAAGCGTCCAGACCGTACCCGTACAGCACAGGTAGTACAAGCGCCATTACGGCACGAAAAGGGTAAGGGCGCACCCTGATTTTCAGCGGTCTGGAGAATGTATCGATCGGCAGGTACCTGCACAGTGTAGTGCTTACCTGTCTGCCGATCGTGAATTTGAACCTGATAGATTTGGGTCATGGTGATGGAGCTACTGTTCAGTTCAGGTGACTACTCTTCTTCTTCGCCATCATCGTCGTCATCGTCAAACATGCTATCGCTAGTATCGTCGTAGTCAAATTCTTCCTCAGCACCTTCATAGTCATCGTAGTCCTCATCGGTATCGGTTTGACCATGACGACCCTCATAGATGGCATCAGCTAGCTTGCCTAAGATCAACTTTACCGAACGAATAGCATCGTCATTAGCTGGAATGGGAATATCCACTTGGTCGGGATCGCAGTTGGTGTCCAACAAAGAAACGATGGGAATCCCCAGTTTTTGACACTCCAGCACCGCATTATATTCTCGTCGCAGGTCAATAATCACAACTACATCGGGCAACTTGCGCATGGTCTTAAAGCCGCCCAAGTATTTCCGCAAGCGATCAAGTTCTCGACGCAGCACGGCTGCTTCTTTCTTGGGCAGCAGATCCAGTGCCCCAGTTTCTTCCCGGCGCTCTAGCTCCTTAAGACGATCAACGCGAGTCTTAATCGTTGTCCAGTTGGTGAGCATTCCTCCTAACCAGCGCTGGTTCACATAGCCAGCCCCACAACGCATGGCCTCCTGAGCAATGATTCCTGCTGCTTGTCGCTTAGTACCTACGAATAGAAACTTACGGCCTTGCTCTGCTGCACTGCGCATGTAGTTATAGGCCTCATCCATCAACTTTGCAGTCTGTACTAAGTCAATAATGTGAACCCCATTACGCGAGGTATAAATGTAAGGAGCCATTTTGGGATTCCAACGGCGGGTCTGATGGCCAAAGTGAACCCCAGCCTCCATCATCTGGGCTAGTGAAATAACTGGCATGATCTTTCTCCAAATCGGGTTAATCCTCCACCTAGGCGCGAAACAGTCAACACTGTCACCCGATCGCCTAGGTGTGCGATGTTTGTTGTCATAAAAAATGCTTTTCTAGAATAGCACGACTTAATCGTCTACCGCAGAATCTTGCATCTGTCCTGATGAATGGCGTATTATCCGGGGGAGGTAGGGCATAGGTGATGTCTATGGGCAAGACGGTCGAAGTGCTGCCAGATAAAGATGCTCTGGTGCAACGGGCATTGACGCTAGTGGTAGAGATGATCCGGGCAGCGATCGCAGAGCGAGGTCAATGTGCAATCGCCCTTAGCGGCGGCAGTACCCCCAAGCCGTTGTACGCTGCCCTGGGGAAACAAGATCTTCCCTGGAATGCTATTCATCTGTTTTGGGGTGACGAGCGCTACGTACCTTACGATCATCCTGACAGCAACTATGGCATGACACGGGAGGTTTGGCTAGAGCCAGCGTCAATCCCTGCCGACTCTGTACATCCTATGCCGACCGATGCAGCCGATCCAGCCGTGGCTGCCCAGCAGTATGAAGCAATATTACAAGCCTTTTTTCAGCTAGCCCCTCAAGAATTTCCAGCCTTTGATGTCATTTTGTTGGGAATGGGTGATGATGGACATACTGCATCGCTTTTTCCCCACACACCTGCCCTACAAGTCCGCGATCGACTTGTTACAGTGGGTAATAAGGATGGTCAGCCGCGATTGACGATGACAGTACCTGTGCTTAATCAAGCCCGGAATGTTATCTTTCTGGTAGCAGGTGCTAGTAAGCGGCCTGCGTTGGCTCACGTCTTTGCTGATGAGGGTGATGCGTTAACCTACCCTGCCCGCTTAGTTCAGCCTGTTGGGAATCTTTGGTGGTTACTAGATGCTGCTGCCGGTGACCGTTAGCCCTCGATTTTAACCTTCACCTTGCTATTAGTTCCTATGATTGTTTGCCCCAATTGCAACCACCAAAACCCTGATGGTGCTATCCAATGTGAAGCATGTTACACACCATTACCCGCTATGGCAAACTGTCCTAACTGTGGCAGTTCTGTTCAAGCTGATGCAAAGTTTTGTGCTCATTGCGGCTACCATTTGACCCCAGCTTTCACGCCTGCAATCAGTGGAGGATTTTCCCCTATGTCACCCAACGCCAGCAATAACCTGCCAGATTTGCCAGAGCCAGAACCTCTGGTCGAGCCAGATCCATTGATAGCTATGTCTACAGGCCAACCTGAAAATGCACAGGAACTACCCACTGACTTAGAATCCTTTGATTTAGATCTGGATGAATTCAACTTAGATGACCCGAATACTGGCGTACCCCTCGAAGACTTGCCAACAGTGCAGGAACCTGTATCTCGGGTATCGACTCCATCCACGGCAAAGGCTGCTAAGGCTGGGGGGGCACCAACCCAGTTACAGGTTCAAACCGCTTCGTTGTTACATATTCTCACAAATACAGTGGTGGAATTGCCTTCTCATCTGACGGTTATCCATATAGGTAAGCCGAACGATCGGGTGCCTCCAGATATTGATGTCTCCGGCTTTCCAGACTCAGAAGTGGTGTCTCGGATCCATGCAGATATTCGCAATGAAGGCGATGCCTACTACCTGGAAGATGTGGGTAGTTCTAACGGTACCTACGTGAACAATTTACCTCTACCTAAGGGCAACCGCCATCGGTTGCGCCCAGGCGATAAGATTTCTCTAGGTAAAGGTGATAAGGTATCGTTTCTATTTCAACTGAGAGAAGGCTAGTCAGTATGGTAGATGCACCACTGAACAGATTGCCCAAATCGACCAGCCGTTCTCCCTGGGGAAGCATTATTGGCGACAGCATAACTATCTTTTGGGGTGAGTGGTTAGAACTGCGTGCTCGTATTCCTCAGGTAGTAGCATCGGGCTTGGTGTCGCCGCTAATTTACATCTTGGCCTTTGGGCTAGGGCTAGGGAGTACCTTAGATCGGGTTTCTCGGCCAGTTATGGGTGACAACTATCTGCAATTCATCCTGCCTGGAATGGTGGCTCTGTCATCAATGGTCATCAGCTTTGGGGGCACTACCTTTTCCATTTGTGGCGATCGGCTGTTTAGCAAAACCTTTGAAGAAATGCTCCTAGTGCCCATCCATCCCTTGGCTCAGTATATGGGTAAGATGTTAGCTGGTGTAGTCAGGGGGCTGTTAACGTCTGCTTCCGTGATCGTAGTAGCTGTATTGTTCACGGGTAAGGTTTGGAGCTTCTTGAATCCTCTATTTTGGCTGGTATTAGTTCTCAATTGTGCTGTGTTTGCAGGGCTAGGGGTGATTGTAGGGCTAACAGTGAAATCCTTGGAAAGCGTGGGACTTTATAACAACTTTGTGATTGTGCCCATGTCGTTTCTGGGTGGCACATTCTTCGATCCACAACAGTTGCCGATCGCTCTGAAAATCATTGTTTATCTACTACCGTTGACCTACACGACGATCGGCCTGCGTGCAGCAGCCTATTTGCCACTTGCCCAGTTTCCTTGGTACACGCTACCAACTCTGCTAGTAGTAGCGATCGTTCTTGCTGTTCCCGGTGCTTACCTATTTTCTCATCAGCAAGATTGACCTTCGTTCCCACAATGCATTCAACCGTCTACACCCTAGAGACTTCTTGAGCAGGTGATAACAGCGACCCTTCACCTAGCAACGCCTTCACAGTTTGGGGGGAAATCTCAATCCATCGGGGATTTCTAGCTTGCCCGTGGCACCATTCAACTACTACTTGGCTAAAGTCTGAGCCTGTGGGTTTCCTGAAGCTAGAGGTGTAGTGTTCCAGCCATATGAGATTGGCAGTATCCAGTTGAAACTCGTGCACAATTTGCTCCATCAACTTTTCAACTACATAGGGAATAAACCAACCCATCTCAAACCCCATATCGGTAATCAACACAATTTGCACTTCCGTATGGGGCTGCAAGATATGGAGATGGCATTGTAACTGCCAGATGCCAAATACTTGACCTGGCATTTGACAGTGGTAAATCTGGTCAACAATTTTCATGGTGATTCGGGTTTATCGGGTTCGATGGGGTAAATGTAGAAATCCTAAGTGTCTGGATGACAAAGATTTAGCCATCAAGTAATGGTTAGTTTGAGGCAATGCTAGGTGCTGTTATCAGCGATTGAGCAAATAGAAATTGCCGACCTAGGATTGCAGGCACTACGCTCAAGCTAGGTAATAGCTCTATAGCGGGCATCTCTTGCCAACAGGTGCGGCAAAACCAATACACCTGGTGATGTCGGACATGGCGTAGCATCGGATTAGAACAGCAAGGGCAGTACGTTGTCATAGCAGTATCGATGGTTAGAAAATAAAAGGGCCTCAATCATGCGCTGAGAGTTAACGGCTTCATGTAAGTGCTCGATAGACTGTAGGGATTAAATTCCTTTGCAACCTTCTATAAGATTGCTCACCAGGGAGCTACTTTCAGCGGCATATCTTTCTTCTGAATTTAGACTACTGCTGACTTTTGAAGATTTTTTGAAGTTGGTCAATGAAACTGTTGCTAGTTGAAGATGATCCGGTTGTTGCTGATATTTTGACTGAAGCCTTGACAGCGCAGCATTGGGTAGTTGAATGCACTGATGACGGCAATACTGGACTCACCCTTGCCAGCAGCCATGAGTATGACTTAATTGTGCTAGATATCGGGCTACCTAATATGGACGGCTTGACGATCTGTAAGCAACTTCGGAGCAGGGGTTATCAAAATCCCATTCTCTTTTTGACGGGTGAAACCAGTAATGATGCTCAAGTGACTGGACTTAATGCTGGTGCTGATGACTACGTGACAAAGCCGTTCGATTTGCAGGTGTTTTTGGCAAGAGTGCGGGCAGTCACGCGCAAGGGAAAAGCCGCAGCTAGCGTATTGACCTGGAGGATGCTTCAGCTTGACTCAGCAAGCGGTCAAGTGTTGTGTCACGGCAAGCCAGTGCACCTGACGGCAAAGGAATATGGCTTGTTGGAACTGTTTCTGCTGAATCCTAACCGCATCTACAGTCGGCGGGCAATTCTCGATCGCCTTTGGGACATAGCTGAAGCGCCCGGAGAAGAGACCGTTAGCACCCATATCAAGTGTATTCGTCAAAAGCTCAAGCTAGCTGGAGGCGATGATCCAATTGAAACTGTGCATGGTATGGGCTATCGATTGCGATTTCCTGGATAAATGCTACGGTTGCAGGCGATCGCGAAGGGCAGCTAGTGATGACCAGCGACGATCCGTTGGAGTGTGATCTTGACCATCGGAATCTGTGGAAGTCGTGGCTTGAATTCCGGGACAGGTGGCTGCACATAACTGCTGTAGGGGCAAGCTCAAACATAACTGTTCATATAGCCAGCCAGTGGGAGAAAAGTGACCTTGAGCCGGTAACGTCTCTACCAAATCTTCATAGTCAGAGTCTTCTGGTATCACATCAGTAGCATCAGAATGAGCAGTTTCTGTCAGCCAGATTAACTCAGAGGCAGTAGTTTGCAGCCGATGATTGTAGTTACGCAAACACCGATCACAGGTGAGGGTGATAATAGCCTCTGCCTTGGCAGAGACATCCAAATAGTTACCGCAATGTCTAACAGTTACGGTGCCTTTGACTGGCGTTAAGGTTTGTAAGTCGGGTAAAAAGCCCTCAACCTGGATAGTTCTGGAGCGATCCCGATCGTTCAGCAGGTGAGGAATATGAATGGCATCCATAGGGGATATTAACTCGATGAGCGTTGACGAACCACCAGCCGCCGATCGGGTTCTACCCCCCGGCTTTCAGTGGCTAGATCAGGACAAGTTTGCAAATAAGTATGAATCCAACGTCGCTCAGCCGACGATAATGCTGGAATTTCGTATTCCTTACCCGTTTGCCGTACTTCGGCAACTGCTTGCTCTGCAATAGCTCGCAGTTCTACCTGTCGCTGAGCACGGTAACCAGCTAGCTCCACGGTGTAGGCCTGTTGATGATCTTGGCTTTGGTGCAGATTCAGGATTGTGTTGCCTAAATACTGAATAGCGTCTAAAACTGCTCCATCTCCACTCAGCAGCACTGCCACTTGGTCGGGATGCAATGTTGTGTGATCAATGGTTAACCACCAGTCTTGACGAATATTACCACCAACCTGATCTGTACCCTCCAAGGCTCCTATGCTGTTGCGTTCAGCGTGAACGGAGGCTGGCAACCCTGCAAGTCGTAGCAGTGTCGTTAGCCATGTTACACCTCGCTCTATTACTGCTTCTTCGGTCATCATGACATCCTTCTTCTGAAGAGAGCAATCCCAGTGCTGGCAGCAATCAACCAAGCTATGCCTTCTTTTTCGACGATCGACCAGGCTCAAATGGCAGGGCAGAACGACCACCCGTAGTCGTAGTCTTAGACGACCCCGTATTCGTAGCCTTCGGCGATGATGAGGTTGCCTCCACGTTAATCGTCGTTGCAGCCGCCTGGGCATCTACAATCTTCTGCAAATTTTCTGGCAATGGCTCCCTCAAGAGCAAAAAGGTTTGCCCCGTTTGGAAGATGTTAGCAATGAGCATATACATCAACACACCGGCAGGTAACGGGAAAAACAAGAACATGCCAGAAAACAGCACAGGTGTAATCTTGTTAACCGTATCCTGTTGAGGATTATCGGATGAGCTACCCTGACCAGTCAGCAACTGGTTGATGTACAAGCTGATGCCGAAGCCCAGGATCATCACAACTACATCCCAGTGAATTGTGCCATCTGGATCAAAGGCCCCAACTCGCCCCAGGGCCTCGATAAACAAAAAGCCTTTATTAGCTGCAAGCCCAGGAATCTTACCTTGGAGAGTAGCTTCACCGGGAGCGATCGCCGTGATCGTGCCATCTTCGGTGACACTTACAACGCCTTCACCCTTAGTCACCGTCCATTGAGGAGTTAGCTCAGGGTTAGGATATGCTTGCAACAAATCACTCAGGGGCTTACCCTCTACGGTCTGAAACAAGACCTTGCTTTGTTCACCAACCGCTAGCTTTGTGCCAGAGGGCATGACCGCAGAAACTGGTGGATGGACGCCGACTGACAAATAGATATTCTGGGGAGGTGTGGCAAAAGCTTGGGGCACTATCTGCTCCATCTGCTCCTTGGGCAAAACTTGGACATTCACGTTGTAGCTGACATCAGCAAAGGGTGATCCCCGCAAGGTCGCAAACAGGGCAAACAAAACTGGCATCTGTAGCAAGATAGGCAAGCAACCCGACAGCGGATTACCAAATTCCTGAAATAGCTTGCTCAACTCTTCTTGCTGCTTAGCTGGATTATCCTTATATTTTCTCTGAATCTCTTCCTGGCGTTGCTTCATAACAGGCTGCGCCACTTTCATCCGGCGCATACTGCGAATAGAACCAGCACTCAGAGGATAGACAGCAAGGCGCACTACCAGCGTTAGCGCGACGATCGCCAACCCGTAACTAGGCACAACCCCGTAGAAAAAATCCAGGATTGGCAACATGACATTGCTCGAAAGGAAGCTAACTCCAAAATCCATGCGTCCTAAACCACCGTAGGGGTTACTGAAATTGTCTTACTCAACTGTACTGAAAAGTAACACGTCTTGACAGCTAAATTTTGTCAGCCACTAACTAGTTGCGCTAGCTGCTGTTGCTTTCTTAGCCTTATCGGCCACGCGCTGCTCAATATAGGCTACAACCTCACGGAAATTAGGCACAGAGCGCATTTCCAACTGATTGCCATTTTTGAGGGTAATCACCATATCACCCCACGCTCCCCAACCACGAGGTACTGACTTGATGGTAACTATCTCTGAGTAAACAACATCAGAGCGACTGCGCCCAAGCCAACCACCTGTTACCGACACTCGACGATTGGTAATGCGGTAACGCAGCCACAACGCCCGGACGATGGCTCCTACTGTGAAGGGAATCAGGATCAGGGTAAAGCCAGCAAGAATGCCTAAAATTAAATCGCCAACATGGGGACCACCGTCGTAATAAACCTCTTCACGAATGCCCATATAACACCTGACTATCTGTTAACAATTGCTTTAATTGTTGCAGAATTTCTTGATAATTACATTGAATTAGTCCAGGACGAGCAATAACTACCACCTTCCAGGATGGTGCCATCTGGGGCAGCAACTCCCGGATTGCCGCTTGAATGCGTCGTCGAATGCGATTTCTAACGACGGCTCGCTTACTGACCTTGAGACTGACTACAACACCAATCTGAGTTGGTTGAATTGTGGTATGCACACCTGTGCTAACACTACGATCGCATACGTCCGGATGGGAATCGCTGGTCTGAGAATCACCCGCAGGGATGTGAACACTACTTACATGTAATGCTCGGAGCGTTAAGTGCTCAGTTGATCGGCGTACTCCATGATTATAAACCTGGTTAAAGTCCCGCCGATTTCGGAGTCGATGAACTCTGGGCAACCCCATTCATTGCCCTACACGGCCAACCGTGCACGCCCTTTAGCTCGCCGCGCTTTGATTACTCGCTGTCCATTCTTGGTACGCATCCGCACGCGAAACCCAGAAACCCGCTTACGCTTACGGTTAGTGCCATGTAGTGTTCGTTGCGTCATAGCTCTTTACCCTTTCTACCAGGAAAAACTCAAGCAAACCTTAAAAGTCACAATCGTTAATGCTATCACAATTACACCTTGGTTAGAACCAGCCGTTGGGGGGGGTATTAATCCTCTTTCAGTCCTTTTTGTCAAACAATGTCAGCTTGGGGGCGATGTCAACGCTCAGGCACATTGTGAACTTAGATATATGGAGACGATCGTACGCTATTACAATTTGTAAAGGTGCCCGTGAAGCGCAGGTTGTGGCAAGTGATTGCACCCTGTAGACATTTGCCACGGATAGAGCTTTGATTGGCGCAGATAGCACTGAGTTTAGTAGTTGTAACCCCTGGAGAGAGAAGATGGATATGAGTACACAGTTGAGTACGTTGAGTACACAGTTAAGCGAATTGCTGGAGCCGATCGCCGCTTGGTTTCGAGGGATGAACATTCCTGAACCCATTACCCATTGGGGACACCCTGCCATGATGGCAACGGTGATTTTTATCATGGGTGGA
>JANWZG010000082.1 GCA_025054735.1 Cyanobacteriota bacterium
GATCATCTTAAAATGCTTAACTTCTATCATAATCTTAATCTTATTTACATTTTTTAATATTTTGAAAACTTAATCATTACCACTTTACACTTTCCAATGCTATAGATGAATGTCTAGCTATAGATAGCGTCGTAATAGGTCTACAGTGTGTTGACCTGTGAGTGACCAACGAAATTGTTGCGCGCGACGTAGGCCAGCCTGTTGGAGATGCTGTCGCAGTTGACGATCGTTCAACACGTCACGCATGGCAGCCGCGATGGCCTGGATATTGTAGGGATCCACTAATATTGCTGCCTCTCCAGCAACTTCTGGCATAGCAGCCAGGTTGGAGGTAATCACGGGTGTGCCACAGGCCATAGCTTCCAAAACTGGGATCCCAAATCCTTCCCATAATGAAGGAAACACCAGCGCCACTGCACCTCGCAGCAAATCTGGCAGTTGGGCATAGGGAGCATAGTCTAAAAACTGGACGTGACGATCAATGCCCAAAGCGTTGACCTGGGCTTTGAGTTGGGGGGTGTAGCGGTTGTCTGTTGGCCCCGCTAGCCACAGTTGACAAGCAGTGTCGTGTTGAGAGTTAACAACAAGAGCAAAGGCTGAAATCAACCGCGACAGATTTTTGTAAGGCTCGTGATGACCAATGTAGAGAAAATAGGGCAGAGATAACTCTGAGGGTGATGGCGCAGGCTGGGGTGTAAAGTGGCGATCGTCATAGGCGAGAGGAATGGGTGTGATTTTCGTCGTTGGAATATGGAAGAAATGGTGTAAATCATTAGCTGTAGCTATGGAATTACAAATGATGTGTTGTGCCTGTTGAAACACATGGGGCACCCAATGGCGAAAATAGAGGGTGCGGGGTGACCAACCCTTAGGAAACCGCAGGGGAATCAGGTCATGGGCCATGACAATGTAGCGACAGGGCGTGAAAATAGGAGCTTCTGGCAGGGGGGAAAACAGCAGGGTTGCCCGTAAATCCTGGTAAAGATTGGGTAATTGCAACTGTGTCCAATACAGGCGACGTAACCTACCGCCAATACCTGCTTCTGAGGTTTGGTTAGCTGCAATCGGATAGTAACGGTATCCATTGAGCGGCTGAGCTGCAAGCACAGTTGGGTCTAGGGCTTTCAAGTGTGGTAATAGGTTTAGGGTGTAGTTGCTAATGCCTGTGGGCTTGGAAATAAGACTAGCCAGACTAACTAACAAGTGAGAATACATAACAATACCAAGACCACTAGAGCCGTTGATAGGTTGCGGTCAACAGTGTATCGCCAAAATCGTAGTTATTGCTACATCTGCAAACATCTGAGCTTGGTAACTTAAACGGCATAGTTTTAACAATCAATGGCCTCTAGGGTTCCGATTGTAGATCTAGTTGGTAGGTTTGCTGATGTCTGGTCCAAGAGGGGCGAACTATCAGCTAGGAATCTACTAGAGGGTTAATGATAGTTACACGGCGGGAAAAAAGCCCGGGAGAGTTTTATCCCTGAGGGATGTAAGGACTCTTCTGGGTTTTTTTATGGTTTGAACAGTAGTTTGGTTAGGGGTGGTTTATGACAGAAAGTCCCTTATTTCAGAGTCCAGATGGGTCTACTAGTGAAGCACAGCAGGCGATCAAGCGAGAAGCGCGATTACCCTTAACGGGATGGCAGCAGGAGGTAGATCGAGGGCTAGCATATGGTTTGGAAGCAGCAGCCAGTATTCGTGATCGCTCCATTCCTACCTTTTCCCGTGGAGAGTTGCCCCACTTTGCTGGAATCAACACCTTCTTGAAAGCACCCTATCTAGAAGATGTGCGCAGGGTTGGTGAATACGATGTAGCTATTGTTGGCGTGCCCCATGATTCTGGCACGACCTATCGTCCTGGCACTCGCTTTGGCCCCCAAGGAATTCGTCGCATTTCTGCTCTCTATACGCCCTACAACTTTGAACTAGGAGTGGATTTACGGGAGCAGATTACCCTCTGTGATGTAGGGGATGTGTTTACGATTCCTGCCAATAACGAAAAGTCCTTTGATCAAATTTCCAAGGGTATCGCCCATATCTTCGCCTCTGGTGCATTCCCCATTGTGTTAGGCGGCGACCACTCTATCGGTTTTCCTACGGTGAGAGGAGTATGCCGCCATTGAGGGGACAAAAAAGTGGGCATTATTCATTTCGATCGTCACGTTGATACCCATGAAACGGATTTAGATGAACGGATGCACACCTGTCCCTGGTTCCATGCCACCAATATGGTCAACGCCCCCGCCAAAAATTTGGTGCAGTTGGGTATTGGGGGTTGGCAGGTGCCGCGCCAAGGGGTAAAGGTCTGTCGAGAACGTATGACCAATATTCTCACTGTAACTGACATTGTAGAGCGGGGAATTGAAGCTGCGGCAGACTTTGCCCTAGAACGAGCACTAGACGGTACAGACTGCGTGTGGATTAGCTTTGATATTGACTGCATTGATGCGGGCTTTGTCCCTGGCACAGGTTGGCCTGAACCCGGTGGTCTGCTACCCCGTGAAGCTCTAGCTCTGTTGGGCAAGATTGTTCAACAGGCACCCATTTGTGGCCTAGAAGTGGTGGAGGTCTCTCCTCCCTATGACATCAGTGACATTACTGCCTTAATGGCTACTCGTGTTGTCTGCGATACCATGGCTCACTTGGTGCTGTCTGGACAACTCCCTCGCCAAGAAAAACCAGCGTATATCCATCCCGAAGCCAATATGCAAGTTGATCAAGCCTGGACGTAGCACTATGCATGAAGTCGATATGACCAAATCACTGATCTTGACCATCCAACAATGGTGGAATGCACAGCCCGACCGCCGATCGATTGCTAAGGTGCATCTAACAGTAGGGCGATTTACCTGTGTAGAGCCAGTGAGTTTGCAATTTGCCTTTGATGTGCAAAAACGTGACACGATTCTGGCAAATGCCACCTTGGAAATCCACGAAGTTCCCCTGGTAGCGTTTTGCCATGCCTGCCAGCAAGACTACTACCCAGAACCTGGTATTTGCTATACCTGCCCCAGGTGCCACAGCCCAATGGAAGACATTCGCTCTGGTCGAGAATTAAAAATCGATCGCATTGAATATGCCAGCCAGGGTGATAGCTGCAAAGGTTCTAGAGAATAACTCCTACTACCCCTAACCAATCCATCACTCACCACTAAAAAACATCCCCTAGCCCCTAACACCTAACACCTAACCCCTAATTAACTATGCACCAACATATTGATGTCGCCCTTGGTATTAACCTCCTCCATGCGAATCAGGACGGAGCTGATCACAATCGTGCCCACTTTGACGAGTGGGGTATTACCTGTCTGAATATCATGAGTAGCCCTGGTGCGGGTAAAACAGTCTTGCTGGAGAAAACCCTGGCAGCCTTGACCAATCACCTCAGAATAGCCGTGATTGAGGGGGATATGACAACAGAACTGGATGCCGATCGCCTGCGCTGCTATGGGGTGCCTGTGATTCCCATCAATACTGGGCGCTCTTGTCACTTGGATGCCAAGATGGTAGCGGGTGGACTCCATCGACTAGAACACGAGTACGATCCTACAGAGTTCGATCTAGTGCTGGTAGAAAATGTCGGCAACTTGGTTTGTCCAGCCGAATTTGAAGTGGGAGAACACGCCAAAGTTGCTCTGCTCAGCGTCACTGAAGGGGAAGACAAACCCTTGAAGTATCCCATCATGTTTCAAGAAGCTGATTGTCTGTTGATTACGAAGCTGGATCTTGCCCCTTATCTGGACATTAGCTTAGAGCAAATTATCAGCAATGTCCGCCAGATCAACCCCCGCGTTACCATCTTGCCTGTTTCCGCCAAAACTGGAGAAGGTTTAGATGCCTGGTATGCCTGGGTACAACGTCAGGTTGCTAGCCGCCAACTTGCGATTGTGTAACCTGCTGCTCCTGTTGTCATTCTGTTGCAATAGTAACGGACGCACGATCGCTCCATCAACTACAAAAGCTGCAATAGTGCCATCTGTCTCGAAGTCTTATCGTTATTTCCCTGCTAACATCTCTCTGCAGAATGATCTATGCAACGCCGACACCTGTTGACCTCTATCCTGTTGTTTTTGGCCAGCATTGTGCTGGTGGTGAGTTGCACAAATCCTGCTAGCCAGATTCCTACCAGTACTGGAACCTCCCCCAGCCCTAGCACTGGTGGGGCAACTGTTAGTCTTGGCTTCAGTGCATGGCCGGGTTGGTTTCCCTGGCAAGTTGCTCAAGAAGCCCAGATTTTTGCCCAAGTCAATGCCAAGGTAGATCTCAAGTGGTTTGATGGGTATTTGGAATCCATTAATACCTTAACGGCTGGTCAACTTAGCGCTAACTCCCAAACCCTGAATGATACTATTGGCCCAATCGCCGCTGGCTCTGATCTGGTGATTGTGCTGACAAATGACAACTCGGCTGGCAATGATCAGATCATTGTTCGGGAAGGGATTAATTCGATCGCTGATTTAAAGGGCAAAAAGGTTGCTGCTGAAGAAGGAGTAGTAGATCACTACTTGCTGCTGTTGGGACTGCAAAAAGAGGGCCTAACTCAGAAGGATATTGAATTCGTGCCCTTGGAAACAGGAAAAGCAGCGGCTGCGTTTGTTGCAGGGCAGGTGGATGCAGTAGGAGTGTTTGCTCCTTTCACTACCCAAGCCTTGAAGCGACCAGGTAGCAAAGCCCTATTCACCTCTAAGGACTTTCCAGGGGCAATTTCTGATCACCTGGTATTTAATCGGAAATTTGTGGACGAGAACCCTGACCAAGTGCAAGCTGTCGTAAATGCTTGGTTTGCCACCCTGGATTATATGCAGGCTAATGCTGAAAAGGCTACGGAGATTATGGCTAAGCGGGCAGGGGTCAGTGTTGATGAATACAAGGAATATGCAGCAGGTACTAAGATTTTCACAATCGAAGACAATCTCAAAGCCCTGGAGCCGGGTAATGACAACACATCACTGCCCTATAGCGCTGCCAAGATTACTGATTTTTTGCTGGAAACCGGGTTAATCAAAACTAAGCCGGATTTGAGCAAGCTGTTTGACGATCGCTTTCTCAAGGCCTACGCCGCTAAGGCCAAGACATCTTAAACTATCGCCGAAGAGATGGTTATGAACCAACCGCCATCTAACTCATTGCCCCCTAAACTATCGCTTCAGGAGCCGAAAACCCTGAAGCCTACTACGTTTTGGCGACTAGCTGAGGATATTCCTCGACCCTTAAACTGGAGCTTGATGATAGCATCCATTGCCTTACCGTTGCTGCTGTGGTGGACAGTGACAGCGCTGAAGTTAGTCGATCCTAAGTTCTTGCCGTCACCAAGTGCCGTGCTAGCTGCCTTTCAACAGTTGTTGGGGACAGGAGAACTACAAAAGGATACAGTCGCTAGCCTGTGGCGAGTAGGGGTTGGTTTTCTGCTAGCTGCCCTAGGATCCATTCCGATCGGAGTATTGATGGGAAGCTTTGCCAGCATTCGCGCCTTGCTAGAGCCTGCCTTTGGCCTTATGCGCTATATGCCTGCTCCTGCCTTCATTCCCTTGCTAATCATCTACCTTGGCATCGACGAAGCTCCTAAAATTGCCTTGATTGTCATTGGGGTATTCTTCTTCAACGCCCTCATGACCATGGATACGGTCAAATTTGTACCTAAGGATTTGATTGAGTCTACCTACATGCTGGGAGGAAATCGCTGGCAAACCTTGCTGCAAGTGATTTTTCCCCATGTTCTTCCCGGCATTATTGATGCTTGCCGAATCAATTTGGCAGCGGCTTGGCAGTTGGTGATTGTAGCAGAACTAATTGCTGCCAACGAGGGCTTGGGTCGGCGAATTAGCTATGCTGGTCGGTTCTTTAAAACCGATGAAATCTTTGTTGGTTTGATTGTGATTGGGGTGATCGGCATGAGTTTCGACTTACTGTTTCAATACCTGATCCGCATATCCTTCCGCTGGGCAAGTCAGCGGCGGTAAACGGGGGAAAGTACTTGTAGCCAGAGCGCGTAAACGGATGTGAAGAATATTTGTCTTCATCATTAAGGACTAATGACTAGTAACAGAGGACAGGAGCTATGTATATCCAGATTAGTAACTTGAGCAAGCATTTTGATACAAAGCATGGCAGATTGCTGGTTTTGAAAGACATCAACATGGCAATCAAGCAAGGTGAGTTTGTTTGTGCCGTAGGAGCTTCTGGATCAGGAAAATCTACTCTCCTACGTCAGATTGCAGGGTTAGATGGTCCTAGTTCTGGTGAAGTGCGGATTGATGGTGTGCGGGTAACTGGCCCTGGCCCTGATCGAGGCATGGTGTTCCAACACTACACCCTCTATCCCTGGATGACTGTGCAGCAAAATGCCGAATTTGGTCTCAAGTTGCAGGGTGTTCCCAAATCCCAGCGCCGAGAGATAGCTAGCTACTACCTGAATGTGGTGGGCTTGACTCCCTTTGCTAAAGCGTTGCCGAGAGAGTTATCTGGTGGAATGAAACAGCGGGTGGCAATCGCCCGTGCCCTAGCCTCTGAACCCAAGGTGCTACTGATGGATGAACCCTTCGGTGCCCTAGATGTTCACACGAGGGAGTCTATGCACGAATTCATGCTCGACCTGTGGCAACGTACTGGCATTACAGTCTTTATGATCACCCACGATGTAGAGGAGGCAGTATTTCTCTCCCATCGTATCTATGCCCTCGGTGCTCGCCCTGGGACTGTGCGCCGCGAGATAGTGATTAACCTGCCAGAGCGTACTCACCATGTCAAGCGCCACTCTGTGTTCCATGATTATCGGGATGAATTGATGGATTTGATGCGACAACATGGTCAAGAGGCAATAGCCGCGATCGCCGCTTGATACCAACATTTTGCCACCGACATTAGGGAGTTGAAGCATTGGGCAACTCGTCAGGGGAGAGTTTAGGTGCTAGGAGTTGGGATTTAGGGAGTTCGTTAGGGGAGAGTTGAGGCACTGAGAGTTGGGATTTAGAGAGTTCGTTACGGGAGAGTTGAGAAACTGGAAGTTGGGTAGTAGGTATCGCCGTCTCTGATGACTGTATCTGCAGAATGGAGTCGCCCACTGTCGCTGGACTAGGTGTTGCTAGGGAGTCATTAGCACAATACATAAGTTTCATCTGTCCAGACAGTGGGTTGTCTGGTGAGGCGATCGTGCTACAGATGGTAAGAGCTGATGCATCCCCGCCTTGGGGTTGAGATTTGGGTGGTGTTATCGCCTGCTCAATATTCCGAATGCCGCCTGTACTCGTAGCCGTGCCAGCAGTAATGTTCACCTCTACTGGAGTGGTGTAGGCACTGTAATCCAAGGTATCAAAGCCAGCACCACCATCAATCAAGCCAGTGACCCTAGCGCCATTGGCAAAGATAAAGACATCATCCTCACTGCCGCCCACAAGATTCTGGACATTTTTGTAGGTGAAGATACCTACTGTGCCTTGATCCTGGCCTGTTAGCCTCCAGGTGTTGGGTGTATTAGCTCCAATTAGGGTGTTATTACCCTGACCGCCAGTGAGTCCCTCAATGTTACGAATGCCGCCTGTGCCTGTGGCTGTGTTGTTAGCCAGATTGACGGTAACAGGTGTTGTGTAAGCGCTATAGTCAAGGCGATCGACCCCGGCACCACCATCGACGATGCCACTCACCGTTGCGCCATCTGCAAAGACAAATACATCACTACCACTGCCCCCTGTGAGATTGCCAACGTTAGTAAACCGGAGTCCGTTGGGGAAAATACTGTTGAGGTGGCCACTATTGGCTCCTGTAATTGTCCAAGTGGTGTTGACATCTGCTCCTACTAGGACTCTACCACTAGGAATCAGCACAGGGTCTGCAAAGTTAATGTTGCCCAGAACGATCGCACCGGTGCTGCTAATTTGGCCAATCGTAATCTGGGTGAAGCCATCAATTAGATTGCTTAGAGAGGTAGCACTCAAATCAAAGCCCCCTGTAGTTACCCCAATTCCCACATTCAGGCTTGGCTCTAGAGGTCGCAAGGTGAGATTCCCAAAACCTGCTAAGGGAGCATTTAAGGCGATACCGTTAGCTGTCAGCAGGATGTCATCATTGGCCGTAACGTTGCCTGTGCTGGTGAGATTACCTGTGAGCACTGTGACCGTTAGATTGCCAGCGAGAGTTGATTTGCCTAGTTCCAAGTCAGCATTCGCTTGAATATCTGCGTTGTTACCTTCTAGCTGGAGGCGATGGAATTGATTGTTAGGATTGGACAACGTAATGTTGCCAGTGCCTGCCTTGAAACTAGTGATGTCGCCGACGGTAAGCCCATCACGTTGAGTAATGTTGCCTCCAGTGGTTACGGTCAAATTACCTGTGACGGCGATATTATCCAAGTCGAGGTCATTGATATCGTTAATGGTGGCGTTACTAGCAACAATTGCCACTGTATTGAAGTTATTGGCATTGTCTAGGGTGACAGTATTGGTGCCTGCGTCTAGGGTAGCAGTGCCGCCGATCGTCAGATTGCCAATATCCGTAATCGCGCCATTCGCAGTGAAGGTGGCGTTACCTACGATGGTGGAAGTTCCCAAACTCAAGCCTGCTGTGGTATTCAGCACGACATTGTTGCCAGCAGTTACTTGCACTGTATTGAGATTGTTGGCAAGATTCAGGGTAATGTTCCCGGTAGAGGTGGCATTGAGGGCTGTGGTGCCTGCAACGGTGAGCACACCGCTTTGGGTAATGCCTGGTGTTGCTGCGGGTAAGGTAGTCGTGCCTGCGTTAGCCGTGTTAAGACTGAGGCTGCCACCAAAGTTATTCGCTGCTTGGTCAAGGACGATTGCATCGCCGCCAATCACGCCGTTAAACTGTTCACCTGTTGCTTGACTATTGACACTCAGGCTGCCGGTCACAGTTCTTGTCGGCAGGTCAATCATCCCTACACGGGTAATAATCACATCACCATTGGGCAACGTAATATCCGGTAGAATGTTGCCTGTGTTACTGAGAACAGTGCTGGCAGATGTGTTGAGGGTAATGCCGCCTGCAACTCGCAGAACTGCGCTGGGGGCTTGGGTGATATTGCCCGTGGAGGTAAGGGTAAAGTCGCCACCAATGACCGTATTCCCTAAGGTGCTAGGGCCACTGTTAGCTACCGTGACATTGCCAGCCCCGTGAGTGGTAGTGAAGCTAGCGTTGCCGGGGATGACAAAGCGAGTACCCGCTGTTTGAGAGATGAGGCCACCAGCAGTGATGTTGAAGTCGCTGCCAGTGGTGACATTGCCAAAGGTAATCGCCGATTGGTCAGTCAATGCTACGGAGTTGGCACTGGCGATCGTCACAAGGGTGAAATCGTTGGCGGCATTGGTCAGAGTAATGTTGCCTGTACCTGTTGCTAGGGTTGTGGTGCCACTGACTACGATCGCTGCTGACCCTTGGGTAAGGTTACCGTTACTCACCAGGTTCAAATTACCCGCTGTCGTTCCCTGGAGAGCTGTGGCACCCGTCTGGTTCAAGAACAGATCAGTGGCTGTGGTGTTCAGGGTAATTGTGCCAGCAGCAAGGTTCACGCGACTAGCACTAGTACCAATATTCCCTGCACCGTTCAAGTTCAGGGTTGCAGCCGTGAGAGTGCCTGGGCCATCTACGAGGCCACTATTGTTGAGAGTGATGGTGTTGGCAGTGAGTGGTGCCCCAATGGTGAAGGTAGTGCCTGTATAGGTTTGATTTCCTGCGGTTGTAATAGCGCTGGTGGTGACGATCGCCCCTCCAGCTTGAACAGTGAGGTTTCCGGGCAAGGTGGCAGCAAAGGTGCCTAAGGTTACATTATTGCTATCCCGCAAGTGGACGTTGTTGCCAGAGAGGATGCTGACAAGATTGAAGTCATTACTTGCATCGGTCAGGGTGATGTTACCTGCATTGGCAGCGATCGTCATGGTGCCAAGCACACGCCAAGCAGCCCCCTGAGCGAGATTAGCGCTGGTGGTAATGGTTAAGTTATTGAGTGCATCCTGATCTCCAACTTGGGTTGCAAAATTTACACCTCCACCACTGGCAACTACCGTCAGGCTGTTAGTTTCTCCCACTTGGCTGTTAACAGTGCCGTTAAAGCTGAGGATATTGCCTGTGAGGGTAATGTTGCTGTTGATCCGAACTGCATCCCCATAGGTCTGGTTGCCCGTAGTGGTGACATTACCATTCAGCTCGGTGCTGCCACCAGCATTGGTGCTAAGGCTGCTAGCTTGAACACTGGCGTTAAAGCGAGTCACCCCTGTGCTGTTGGCTTGCAGGTCACCTAAGGCTTGGCTACTGCCCACAGCACCTGCGATCGTAATGTTGCCTGCGCCAGCATTCAGACTCAGGGCAGCATTGCCATCGACAGTATTAGCAAAAGTAATGGCTCCGTTGCTAGTTGTCAGGGTGACATTACCTGTAAGGGTGGTTGCTTGCGTGAACGTAATACTGGTTGCGTTAGTGATGTTGCCTGCAGTGGAGACGTTGCCCCCTCCATTTTGCAGGAATGCTCCCGCTAGGGTAAAATCACTGCCTGCACTGATTGTTGCTAGCCCACTGTTGGTTAGGGTGAAATTACCAGCAGTAGTGGTAACCGCCCCATTGAGAGAAACGGCTTGACCCACGATCGTCAAATTGCCACTGGTAATGGTGCTAGCAACTACGTTATTGCTGCCTGCATTCAGGCTAGTCGCGCCCGTGACTGTCAAGGTGCCAGTCTGGGTCAGAGTGTTACCACTGGTTACAGTCAAGTTGCCACTGACAGTGGACGTTGCCAGGGTTAGGTCATCACGATCGCTGAGGGTGACGTTATTACCACTGGAGATGACCACTGTCCCAAAGTCGTTGTTAACGTTGTCTAGGGTGATGTTGTTGGTGATGCCAGCAGCCAGGGTAGTAGTGCCGCCGATCGCGAGATTGCCCGTGTTAGTGATGGCTCCATTGCTTGTGACTGCAAAGTTCCCATCAACAGTGATGTTGCCTAGGCTGATGGTGTCTGTGCTGGTTACAGCTAGGTTGCCTGTGACCGTAGCTGCGGTGAACGCTGTAGCGGCAGCTTCTTGCAAAGTTACGTCAGTACCTCGAACCACAATGGCTCCCAACTGATTTGCTGGATTCGTGAGAGTGATAATCCCGGCTGGAGTGTTATTAGTGGTAGACTGCACGGCATTGAAACTAGCAGTCTTGCCAGGATCTGCCATCGTAATCGGGGCAGCTTGGGTAATGCTGGGTGTTGCAGTAACATTGCCCGTCAC
>JANWZG010000083.1 GCA_025054735.1 Cyanobacteriota bacterium
GGTGCGAGGGGTTTGGCTAATGGGGTCTATGGTACAAACGACCGTGTTACTAGTGCCAAAGTCGATCGCCACAATTGTCATATGTCATAGCAATTGTCATATGTCATAGCAACGCTCTAAACCGTTAACCATGGCTCTTGAGTTAAAGGAAACTTGAAGCATTCTATCCCCTATCTAATCATTCTGAATGACCTAACATTACTTGACTAGGAAGTAGAGTAACAAAATCGGACGCAAGAGCAACCTCCTACGTCCGGTCATCAACGTGTTATGGATTTGTCCTCAGCTTAGCCCAACTAAACTCTGCACGGTTGCTACAAGTAACCTACAGTGCCGATTTATATCCAAGCTGTGAACGGATAGCGCTATGTGGCTAACTTTCGGAGAACTGGTAAACGATTCATAACCTTCTCCAGCCTAAAGCAACGGACATCGCTAAGGTGAACCATGTAATAGCGACTTAGTAGCGACGAGCACCATTGCGGCGATTGTTATTGTTACCCCAGCTTCCAGATGGACTGCGCTGTTCACGAGGTTTAGCCTTGCTCACCTTAATGTCGCGTCCCATCCACTCAGCACCGTCCAAGGCAGTAATAGCAGCATCTTCCTCTGTGTCTGACTTCATCTCCACAAAGGCAAAGCCCCGGAACCGCCCTGTTTCTCGATCAATTGGTAGCTGCACACGCCTAACAGTACCGTACTCCGCGAAGGTCTGCTCAAGGTCTTCTTGAGTTACTTCGTAGGGCAAATTCCCAACATAAATTGACATAATCACTAGGTCTCCGAAATTAGAAATGTAGAGAATTTAAATTCGGAGAAACAAATATCGGTGTAACAGGAGCTAATGGTTAGATCCAAGCGAACCGTGGTTTCAATGCCGAAGATAATTCTTACCCCTAAGACTATAACACATTGGCACTGGGTGTCTGACCCAAGTAACAGTTGCAATATGTTACAGATTAGCGATCCGGCCACCCTTACTGGGGATTTCCCTAGGGCAAGGCAGTCACAGTCAGTATTGAATAACTGCCAAAAATCTTTAGTGTTTCTGTGCAGGTTGCTAATTCCTGTAATGCTGACTGCACAGATGGTGTAGAGAGACTGCCTTCTAGGTCGATAAAAAACAAGTAGTCTCCTAGAGAGCGCTTAGTGGGTCGGGATTCAATCTTGCTGAGATTGATGTCTAGGTGGGCAAAAGCCTGCAAAGCCTTGACAAGTGCTCCTGGTAGGTTGGCAGGCAAACTAAAGGCTAGGGAAGTGTGGCTACCATGGGTGGAGGCTTGCTGACTAACAGCCCAAAACCTAGTGCAATTATCGGGGTAATCATTGATTGGACAAGCCAAGACAGGCACTCCATAGAGTTGAGCAGCCCGTTGAGACGAAATAGCTGCGGCGGTGCGATCGTCCAGGTGCCTAAGGGCCTCTGTAGTAGAGCTAGTAGGAATTAGGGAAGGATGATGAAGATTGGTTTCTAGCCAAATTTGACATTGCGCTAACGCTTGGGGATGGGAATAGACAGCACGGATAGTAGCTAAATTTTCTCCATGGGAAAGCAGCGCATGGGTAATAGGGAGTACGATCGCCTGCTGGATTTGCAGGTTATCTAACTGCCACAAGGTATCTAGCGTGATGGATACACTGCCTTCGATCGAGTTTTCTACAGGCACAATTGCATAGTCTACGTTGCCAGCAGCCAGAGATTGCAAGGTTTTAGCAATGCTAGGATAAGGCTCCAGGGTAACAGAGGTTTGTCTTCGTTGCTGCAACTGATCAGCATAGACCATTGCTGCGGCTTCAGCGTAGGTGCCCGTAGGCCCCAGATGGGCAATTGTGATAGGCATAACAGCAGGATCCAGCAGTAATAATGATGCAGCTACGACAGCAACTAAAGATTTCCAAAGACTTAATGTCACTGAATCTAATGTCACTATTCCAAGGAGTTCCAGATCCCTGGCCTCCTCAAGAAGCTAGGAGTATGGGCGCTCCATGCAACCTTTTTCAGTGCCGTTTACCAATAGCTGCTATTGGGATGAGTCTACATCAAAACACTCCAGCATGTAGCTTGTAATCATCCTATCCATAAAGAAATTGAAAAAGCCCCTCTCTCAATAGGGACTTATCCATCAGGCAAACCTCGTCAGCACACTGCCACGCCAAAGATTTGCAGGTTTGTTGGATAACAAAGAAGAGAGGAGCTTAGAATGAAAGTGAGACGAAACCTTTACCAGGCAACCTTGGTACTACTTCCAGCCTGCACGATCCATAATCTTGAGAGCCTCTGGAGTATTCTTGCCAATCGTCGCCATACTGACTCGATCGCGCTTGAACCGCCCATAGCTTGCTAATACAGGATCCAACGGTACATCAGCCAACACTGGATACTCATTATTGCTGCTGGCGAAGATGACTTGCGCTTCTCGACTTGCCAAGTGCTCTAGGAAACTGATAGCAGCCTCTCGGTTACGCGATGTTTTGATCACGCCACCGCCGCTGAGATTAACATGGGTGCCTCGATCGTTTTGATTGGGGAAAAACATGCCCACCTGATTAGCCACCGACTTATCTTCAGCCTTGCTAGACTTTGCTAGCCGTACCAAATAGTAACTGTTGCACAAGGCAATATCCCCTACTCCGGCTGATATAGCTCTAATCTGAGCCGTATCATTTCCCTCTGGCGGACGAGCAAAGTTGGCAACTAGCCCCCGTGCCCATTCTTCAGTTGCCGCTGCTCCACGGGCTGCAAGCACAGAAGCTGTTAGCGATTGATTGTACACATGGCTAGATGTCCTAACCAACAACCGTCGCCGCCACTTGGGGTTAGTCAAATCCTCATAGGTTGACAAGTCTGATGGTCTTACCTTTGCCTTGTTGTACATAATCACCCGTGCCCGCTGTGATAGCCCAAACCACAATCCATCGGGATCACGAAACTCAGCGGGAACCAATCGAGACAGTGACGCAGAGCGCACCGGTAGGAAAAGACCAGCATCTGCCGCCCGCCATAGCCGTGCAGCATCCACGGTAATTAGCACATCGGCTGGGCTATTAGCACCCTCGCTCTTAATCCGCTCAATTAACGCATCGGCTTCAGCTTCCACTAGGTTCACCTTAATTCCAGTCTTGCGAGTAAAGCTCTCATAGAGCTGGGTATCAGTATCGTAGTGCCGTGCTGAATAAAGATTGACTACGCGGTCAGTCTGCGCGATGTAGGCTGGAGCCTGCCGTCTTACCGTTGGTGGTGTAGCTAGTGCTTGCTGTCCCCATTTCCAGGCTGCTGCTGTCATCGCACCACTAGCAGCCAAAAATGCACGTCGTGTTGTTTTCATATCTTCGACTTATTTAGAAATAGTTGCAATTATCAACCGTACTGTTGAAGAAAATCTTACCACTAATGCAACTAATTCTCATCTTTAGAGAAAGTTTTATGCCAAAAAAGTCTCTGGACTAGCTAATTGAGGGATTGAACAGCACTTCCTGTGAGGAAATCCCAAAATATATCCCTTGCAAACCAATGTACAGATGATGCATATAAGTTGCAGTATTACACTCTAGTCCACTTCTCCATACTACGGCTACGGATAGCTTGTAGTATGGACTCAAGTCCTTATTACAAACTAATGGGTTCTGTTGCTAGCCTTTGGAGAATTGGTATAACTCCCCATGCTATAGCTACAGATAGCTTGTGGCGGGAACAAATTTTGACTACAAACTAGGGGCTTAATGTAATTCTTATTAGAGAGTTGATCAAATGGTTCGGACATTCTTGAGATAGCTCGCCCAGCCTGCGGGAGGCAAGTACATCCCCTAACCCCAAAAGAGGATATCGGGAGCTAGATTAAAGTCCTCTCCCTCTTTAGCCTTAAGACACAACAATGAAGGCAAATGCTAACAGTACATTGCAGATTTCCAGTACTTTCAAGCGTTGTTGCATAGCATTGGGTGTAGCGTTGTTATAACCCAGGGTCAGCAAATTCCTAATCTTCAAATTCTCTTGAAGACAGCTATGGCTTAGATGCAGCCTCTGACTGTGACTCTGTGGCTGACGGGACTGTCTCCTCTGGGGCAGTTGTGTCTTGATCAGTCACATCTTGAGTTGTGAGTTGCAAGAATACATCTTCTAGAGTAGCGCGGGTGCGGCGCAGTTCGTAGAGTCCTAAATTGGCTGTAACTAACGTCTGGGCAATCGCAGCCCCTACATCAACGGCAGGCTCTAACAAAATTTGCAATTGGTGGTGGTCTGGTGGCAACGTAGCGCTGGCAGCAGAGACAATCTCTACGGACTGCACGCCTGGAATTGCTTGTAGTTGTTGTAGAGCTACAGTTACGTCACCTGCAACTTCCACCTCGTAGCCTTTGCTGCCTGCTAGCTGTGCTTCTAAGTTGCTGGGAGTATCGGTTGCTACGATGTGGCCTCGATTGATGATAGTGATGCGATCGCAAGTCATCGACACTTCCGGCAGAATGTGGGTGGACAAAATCACCGTGTGTTGTTCCGCTAAGCTCCGAATTAAGTTACGAACTTCAATAATTTGTCGTGGATCTAAGCCCACTGTCGGCTCATCCAGAATAATGACAGGCGGGTCATGAACAATCGCTTGAGCAATGCCCACCCGTTGCTTAAAGCCTTTGGAGAGCTTGCGGATGAGCACGTCGCGCTTTTCTTGTAAGCCACAGCGTTGGATAGCTGAGTCTACCCGCAGGGGACGATCGCCAGCACTAATGCCTTTGATACTGGCAACAAAGCCTAGGAAGCTCTCTACTGTCATGTCTAGGTACAGGGGAGGCGTTTCTGGTAAATAGCCAATGCGCTGGCGTACAGCTAGGGAATCTTGATGGACATCGTAGCCTGCTACTACCGCGGTGCCACTGTTGGCCGGTAAATAGCCAGATAGGATCCGCATGGTAGTGGTTTTTCCAGCACCGTTAGGGCCAAGAAAGCCTAGAATCTCACCAGTTTTCACTGAGAAACTCACATCTTGAATGGCGGGATGATCACCATAAACCTTGTACAGATGTTCAACTTCAATCACAACAACCTCTCCACCAACAAAAGGCTTACCTAATTGATGCTCCGTCTTTCATTAGTAGCATACCTGTGGGTCATGTAGGTGGTGAGAGTGTTGGCGGCAATCTCGCGCCAGCGGAACTTACTGGCAACTTCCATGGACTGATGAGCCAACTCAGCGTAAGCAGATGGGTGCATTGTCAGCACATTGACCAATTGCTTGCAGAAAGCAGTACGATCGCCTACAGGTGTTAGCCAGTTGTCTCCTGGAAGGTGATGCAGCATTTCCCTCGGCCCTGGCACATCATAGGCAATAACTGGAATACCAGCAGCTAGTTTTTCTAGCACAGAAAAGCCAAACCCTTCCATATAGCTAGGAAATGCCCCCACCGTGGCGCAACTCAGCAATTGCGGTAATTCACTACTGTCATAGCTAGGCACTACAGTAATCCAGTCACAAGGGGGTAAGCCACAGTCTGACAACAGGCGCTCTGCGCCAATACCGGTGCCCAAAAACAGGAACTGACTCTGAGGACAACGATCGCGGACATAGCGAATAATGTCACCCCAATCTCTAGACCCCTTGCGTGGTTGCCAGCCACCAATGAAGACCACGGTTTGATGGGCATGACGCTCAATTGCAGGCTGACTAGCCCTACTGATTTCCGCTAGACGCTGATCAGACAGTCCAAAGGGAAACACAACCGTCTTTTGTCCCAAGCCCATTCTGTCCCGCAGATATACCAACTCATCATGATTGGGCACATTGATTAAGTCGCAGTGTTGCAAGCTGCGGGGATAGTTACGGGCATTGCGCTGCTGCATCCATTCCACCATCATGCCCTTGGGAGAAAATTTACGCCCCCGCCACTGCCGCTCCAATCGCAAAAATTCATCCACAAACACGTACAGGCCAACGGTACGGGCTACTAACAGTCCTTGAATAGCTAAGTCTCGCTTGGAAAAGGGCAGATTGCCTTGATGGGCATCAATAATGTCAAAGGAGTGGCCATGGCGCTGCACAAAAGTCCGTGCTCGTTGGGGAAAGTCATCCACTAGCCAACTCAGGCGAGATATGCCCTGAGGGTAAGCATCTTCTTGGCTAAACTTTTCAACTTGGTGACCGAGTTTGCGCCATTCCTCGGCAATTTCTATCTGCACACGGGAACCACCAGCATTGGGATTCCAAGGCATGTGGCACACCATGAGAATGCGTAAGGGACGGTCTGTCAACAATGTCATGGATACGTTAGGTAATGATTTGCTCGTGGACAAGCCCTGCGGGGGCGCGATCGTAGCCGGTTACATACCCCGTGAGGATCCGCACATACCCCAACTGACGCAAATAGGCTTCCATAGCCGCTTGTTCCTCTGACTTAGCTGTTTCCCAAAAGACTGTGTGAATAGCATGGCGCTCAAATAACGGCTTGCAACTCGCCAAAATTTTAAGATCATAGCCTTCAGCATCTACTTTAAGAACATCGACCGTGGTTTCGCCATACTTGGCTAGCAGCGCTGCTAAGGTAAGCATTGGCACTTGCCGTGCTTGGCCAGTGGGGTCATTGGTGACAACCTTGCTCAACATGGTCGGATCTCCAACAGTATCCACTAGGGCAGTACCCTCATAGTCGCCGATGCAGCCAGCAAAAATCTGAAATCGGGATTGGTAGGGTTTTAGGTTCTCCTGTAGCAGTTGAACGTACTCACTGACAGGTTCTGCCACGATCGTCCGAGTAGTAGCACGTTTTGCTAGCCACAACACAGGGTAATAGCCAAAGTTTGCACCAATATCTACCAGCAAGCCATCTCGCTCTGGCGCTTGTATCAGGTCTGTAAGCCGATCTTCGTAATAGCCACTAATGGCGAAAAAGCGACCACTTAAGCAATTGGGGTTAACCGTTACCCGGACTTGGGGAAATTGGCGAGGGTAAGCACAGCGCCAGCGATCAATCGCCACGCTAGTGAGGGGAAATTCTTCTAAACAGACCCACGTAACAGGAAACGCCAGTCGATAGGGCAGTTGCCGAATGAGTCGTTTAAGCATCTCAAGGGCGCGATCGTTGCCCATTAATCTCTTTAGCAGCCGTATAGTCGCCCGTGCCAATTGTTGCTTCACACTTCGCGATTCGGTTGCCCCTATATCTGCCATGGTCATGGTTTATTCAGTAAGTTTTAGTATAAGCAACAGAGACACCAGTGAGATTACAGTAAGCTTAGAATTCCCAGCCTAGGCATCAGGAGGGCGATCGCTGGGCCAACACCACCAAATCCCAAGGCTTACCCAAGGGCATCAAGCGATCGGCGTAGCCCATTGCCAGCAACAGAAACCGAGGAAACACACTCCGCTTACGCCTGCCTAGGGTTACAAACTGCCATTGCCACAGGTGATAGAGCAATCGTTTCCACAGGTAGAAACAATATCGGTGACGCAACACCTCAAACCCATGGCTAATTAGTAACGCAGTCAAGTCTTGGAGCGTATAGCCCTCACGCACATGTTGCGGATCCGGAGGAGCAGGTGGTGTGGGTACACTAATCAACAACAGACCACTAGGTTTAATGACTCGTGCCAATTCAGCCACAGCCATGACATCGTTATCAATGTGTTCAAGCACCTCACTACACAAACAAGTATCTACCGTTGCTGACTCTAGAGGCAACGCGGTAAGGGAGCCAGCCATGGCTTGATGTCTAGGATCCCGACGCTGCTGGGGAATTGTTGGGCAGACTAAATCTAGGTTGATAATTGTCTCCACTGCTGGAAAGGATTCTAGAAATTCCGAAAACAACCCCTCACCACAGCCCGCATTCAAACATAGCCCCGTAAATGCATATCCTGTCAGCACTTGTTGAAACACCGCCCTTTGGATCAATAGTCGGGCCTCGTCAACCCAAGCAGGTTGAAGGGCACGAGCCAGAACAGTCTTACGCAGAGACTTAAGCAGATTAACCATGAGTATCAATACAGGGTAAGCTCAACCGACTCAATAGGCATCGCGCCAAAATAGATGTTTGCCACCTGCGTAATGGCGAGCGTGGGCAACAACTCGCTGCCTTAGCCTAAAATTATCGCTCATTGTTGTGGCAATCATATCCGACGACAGCCATTGTCCCCCTGTTTGCCAAAATGCATAGGCAATCAAGGTTTGTTCTAAGTGACACGTGGCATGAGCTGCATATGATAGGAGCGTTGATAGCAGGTCTGAAGTCAATGTCTGCACCAAGACCCCCTGGGGATAATAGACTAGACCACAATTGAGCGGTTCTCCCTCGAACAGTTGCGGTTCTGCCAATGTGGCTGCTACTTCAAAATCATAGGTGCGGGCATAGTCTTGTCCAGAGAGGATGGTTGGTGTCTGGTGTCGTTGCTGTTGCAAGGGGGTAAAAAAATCACCAAACCACAGCACATCTGCATCCGTGAGGAGGATGTCAGCATGGAGATTAGCCGCTAGGGTGATGGCAAATTTCTTGGCATATCCACCATAGTAGCCAGAGTGCAACCATGTGCGGATAAAGTGCTGATAATCGCTAGAAAGCTCTGTTAGTAGTGTTTCCCAATGAAAGGTTTGGACATCAGGAGGCAAGTTAGGAAACCAGTGATTTAAGGCAATGCAGGCTTGATCAGAATCGCCAATTAGCCAGATCGGGGGACGAGTGGTCGCATTTATCATCAGAGTGCGAAGGCAGTACGCTAGCAATGGCATGTCCACGTCGCGGGCGATCGCCACCAGTGTAGGTAATGTTGGATCCAGCGGTCGCCAGTCAACTTGTGGAGGTTGGCGAGACTTTAGTACCCGCAGAATGTTGCAGTATCCATAGAAGAAACGATATTTCAAACTTTCTCGGATTTGGGAGATGAAACGTAGCAGATTTTTATGCATCAGCTCTTGGTATCCATAGGTCTAGACAACTCTGAGGACAGCAATCAATCTATACCAGTCTCCAGACGCATGGTTTACCAGCGATCGGCACCTTGTCCAGACCAAAATGGTATAAACCAGGTCTTTAGCGAGATTATGCCCTTGGTTAAACCGCAACAACCGACAAATTTCCAGAGCAGTTGCTGGTCAAGGAGTCATGCTCATGCTTATGTCCTTCTCTAACCAACTTCTAAGCCCAACACTTCCCTGGCTTTGGCTAATACTTCCCTTGGGCGAAAGGGCTTGGTCATATATAGGTTAGCGCCAACATCAAGACCTTTTTGCTTATCAAACTCCTGCCCTTTTGCCGTCAGCATGATGATGTAAACATCACTCATTCCCAAGTCGTGCCTAACAGTATTGCACACCTCTAGTCCACTCATCTTAGGCATCATCACATCTAGAAACACCAAATCAGGACGCTCAGTGGTAATAATCTCTAACGCTTGCTGACCATTACTGGCAGTTACTAACTCTACATCTTCATCCTCTAGCTTCTCTAGAGCCTGCTCCATCAGGATTAGAATATTAGGCTCATCATCCACAATCAGCACTTTTTTAGTCATAGTTACTACGATCGCTGCTGTCATCTAGTTTAGTAGTCGATGAAAACCCACTGTAAGATTAGTCACTCCTGAATTGTTAACGCCTATCCTAACCCTATCAACTGGAAATGCTGTAAAATCTCCGCCGACAGCTCCAAACCTGAGATTGCTATCTAGCTTCAGGTTCACCTATTGGCCTATACAATTAGGCGATAGTTAGAGTCATTAAGATTTATTACGGAATTTCGTCAAAATCGTCTAGCATAGGATTAACTGATAGTTCCCAAGCCTGATGGATGATGCGCTCCTCAGTGGAGTGTCGGTATGTTTACCTAGTCAAACTAGCCATACCAAGCTTGATGACTTGAGTGTAACAATTCATTGCAGGTTGTTTGCCTGGTTCTTTGGACAGTTCAGTACTGATGGTTATCTCTGGCTTTATGGTTCTTTTGGGGTTGTTAGTCTGCCAGTATGAATGTTGCTGCCTCTATTGAACATGATTCTGTTGAACATGATTCTGTAGTAATTCCAGATTGGCTTCAAGAGTGCTTTTTGGAGGTTAAGGGAACGCGGGCTGACTGCAAAACTCTGTCTGCTTGCCCACTGTCTGATGCATCTCCTCCCCCAACAGATACTGGTTTAATCTGCCGAGCATTTGAATTTGCCTATCGACTGCATGAAGGGCAATATCGTGCATCTGGTGAACCTTACATTGCTCATCCGATCGCTGTTGCTAGCCTCTTGCGCTACTTGGGCGGTAGCCCCACGATCGTTGCCGCAGGGTTACTGCATGATGTTATTGAAGATACCGATGTCACCCCAGAACAACTAGAGCAAGAATTTGGGGCCGAAGTCCGACAATTAGTTGAAGGGGTAACGAAGCTCTCAAAGTTTAACTTTTCTAGCAAAACAGAGCGCCAAGCAGAAAACTTTCGCCGCATGTTTTTGGCCATGGCCCAAGATATTCGGGTAATTGTGGTCAAGCTGGCTGATCGTCTTCACAACATGCGCACCTTAGAATACCTCCCAGAAGATAAACGCCGGAGCATTGCCTTAGAAACGAGAGAAATCTTTGCTCCGCTTGCCAATCGGCTGGGTATTGGTCGATTCAAGTGGGAACTAGAAGACTTAGCGTTTAAGTATCTAGAACCCGATGCCTACCGAGAAATTCAGGGGCTAGTGGCTGAAAAGCGTGCCGATCGAGAAGAGACTCTAGCCAAGGTAGTTGATATGCTGCGGGAACGGCTGGATGCAGCAGGGGTGCCCTATGTTGACATTAGTGGTCGCCCCAAGCATCTCTACAGCATTTACCTCAAAATGTCTCGGCAGCAAAAGGAGTTTCATGAAATCTACGATGTTTCCGCCGTCCGCATCATTGTTAATGCTAATTACGAATGCTACCGAGCATTAGCCGTTGTGCACGATATTTTCCGTCCTGTGCCAGGACGCTTTAAAGACTACATTGGTTTACCAAAGCCAAATCGCTATCAGTCCCTCCATACAGTTGTGATTGGGGTTAATGGTCGTCCCCTAGAGGTGCAAATTCGCACTGTAGAGATGCATCATATCGCGGAATACGGGATTGCCGCCCACTGGAAGTATAAGGAGTCTGGTGGGGCTAGCACTGGGCAAATGAGTGGTATCGATGAGAAGTTTAGCTGGCTGCGGCAACTGTTAGATTGGCAAAATGACCTTAAGGATGCCCAGGAATATCTA
>JANWZG010000084.1 GCA_025054735.1 Cyanobacteriota bacterium
GAGGTTAGGCGTAGTCATGCTTAACCTCGTTATTTCAACTATGGCGGTACCTATGTCTAATGTTCTGCTGAGAGATCGAGACTATACTTTCATTGTGGCTAAGAGCAAACGAGCAGCCGCAGAAAACCTGCCTGTTATTACTAGACGTTGGTTGTCAGCTCAGGATGCAATTGTAGCGTTGGCTAAGCAGTGTGAAGGTTTTGATGGGGATGGTATTACAGTATACATCAATCCAGCGAGTTCGGGAAACTCCGAGCTATTTCAACGGTACGACCATTTGCGCAGCCATGAACTCGATCAGGTCTTTGCCGAAAACATTCCGCTGGATAGCTTGAACTTAAACACTGTATTGCAGATGGCTCTTGATGATTACTTTGAGCGTAAGACTGCTAAGCGAACTAAAGTAAATGGAGAAATTGTGTTAGTGGTTACCGATGGTGAACCTCAAGATCGGCGAGCGATCGTGAAGACGATCGTTAATGCTACTCAGCGTATGGATGTTGATGAAGAACTGGGAATTGGGTTCATTCAAATCGGAGATGACGCGCTTGCCAGAGGATTTTTGACAGTTCTCGATGATGACCTGCGGGTGGCTGGTGCCAAGTTTGATATTGTGCATACACGACTGTTAAGTGACATTGAATCCAGTTCGCTAGCAGCATTTCTAGTAGAAACCATTACCGATTGAAATCAGCAAACCTAAAACAAGGAATACACTCACAATGGCCAGAGGTGACCAAATCTATACCCTACGTGATTTTATGAATATGGAGGGCTTGTATGAACACCACGGTATTGATTGTGGAGATGGTACTGTAATCCACTATCGCAAGGGCACAGAGACGGTTACCCGAACATCGCTAGAGGAGTTTACAGATGGTCGGCCAATATATGTCAAGACCTATAAAGTTTCCTACATTCCAGACGTAACCGTGCGTCGGGCAGAGAGTCGTCTAGGAGAACAGGAATATAATTTGTTAACGAATAACTGCGAACATTTTGCCACGTGGTGTAAGACTGGTGTTAGTCGCAGTGCGCAAGTAGAGAACTTTGTGTCTAGGTTACCTAATTTTAATATCGATGAGTTGGGAAGTGCAGTCTTCACGGCTCTCCAGAAAGAGAAAGATACAACCTTGCCAACAGCCTTGCAGGAAGCGCTAACAACGATTAAGACAGCTTGGGATGACTTGCTCCCCAAATATGACCTTGCCCGTCATGATTATGACGCTTGGAGCGCGGTAGCAATGCAAGCACTGCAAAAGGGTAGAGATGATTTGGCTAGGGCAGCCATTCAGAAGAAGTTGGCTGCGAAAAAGCTAGCCACAGAGTTTAAGGCTCAGCTTGATCAGTTGGCTAAGATGACCGAGAACCTAACTCGCCAAAGTCGCGATTTCAACATCAAGCTATGACGATCGTCCTCACCAATGATGACGGTATTGATGCCCTTGGACTGGCTGCACTCTTCCAAGCAGTGAAGATGGTGGCTCCATCAATGGGCTTTATGACACTTGGTCAGCACTCATCAACCATCATCACAGTTGCGCCCGTGGAAGAGATGTCTGGCTGTGGACACCAAGTAACAACTCGCCAGCCGATTGCAGTGCATCGGCGATCGGACGTTGCCTATGCGATTGGGGGCACACCGGCTGACTGTACTCGCCTTGCCCTCAGTCATCTTTGCCCCGATGTCAAACTTGTAATTGCTGGCATTAATGCTGGTGGCAATCTGGGGGCTGATATTTACATCTCTGGAACCATAGCGGCTGTCAGAGAAGCTGCCCTGCACCAAATTCCTGCTATTGCAATTTCCCACTATCGCCAAGGCAGACGGGAAATTGACTGGGAACTAGCGACCCGCCTTACCCAGCATGTCCTTACCCAATTACTAGCGCGACCACTGTCCCCTAAAACCTTTTGGAATGTGAATTTGCCCCATTTACAGCCAGGGGATCCTATGCCTGCGATCGTAGACTGTCCCCTCTGTCGGCAACCATTGCCTGTGAGCTATTACCAGGATGAGCAAGGCTTTCACTACAATGGCAAGTATGGCGATCGGCAGCGCGATCCTGGTGCGGATGTTGAAGTCTGCTTATCGGGACAAATCTCTGTTACTCAACTTTGTATCTAGCCCCTTAATCCAGGGCAAAGCCCTGCGAGCGAACGGATAGCAAACAGATAGGAACTGAGCCTTCCATAAGCGCCCTGACGGCCTTATGGGCAAAATTGAGCCAACCAGTGCTGATAATGCTTGGAAAGCAGATTGGAAAGCAGACCGTAAACCTGACCAGTAGATATTGAGACAGTTGAGGTTATTGACCACTGCTGATTTGAGCTATCAGACTAAAACAGAAAATATCGCTGTGCCATTGGTAGTACGGTAGCAGGTTCACAGGTGAGCAGTTCGCCATCGGCTCGCACTTCGTAGGTTTCTGGGTCTACTTCCATGTGAGGTAGAGCATCGTTTAACTTCAGGTCACGCTTAGTGAGGTTACGGGTGCCACTAACGGCAACAGTGGTTTTTTGCAGGCCAAGTTGTTGGGGAATACCTGCTGCCATTCCAGCTTGGGAAAGAAAGGTAAGGGACGTGGTGGCGATCGCCCCGCCAAAGCTACCAAACATTGGGCGCATATGCACAGGTTGAGGGGTGGGAATGCTGGCATTGGCATCTCCCATCTGTGCCCAGGCAATGAAACCACTCTTAAGAACGATTTCTGGTTTCACGCCAAAGAAGGCAGGTCGCCACAGGCAGAGATCGGCTAGCTTGCCCACTTCTACAGAGCCGACGTGTTGGGCAATGCCGTGGGTAATAGCTGGGTTAATAGTGTATTTAGCAACATAGCGTTTGACGCGGTAATTATCATTGCGATCAACGCTATCTACCTCTCCAGTGCCGCCTGCAAGCCAACCACGCTGCACCTTCATCTTATGTGCTGTTTGCCAAGTGCGAATAATCACTTCACCAATGCGACCCATGGCTTGGGAATCGGAAGAGATCATGCTAAAGGCTCCTAGGTCGTGAAGGATATCTTCGGCAGCGATCGTCTCTCGTCGAATCCGGGACTCAGCAAAGGCCACATCTTCAGGAATGCTGGGGGAAAGGTGATGACACACCATCAGCATATCTAGGTGTTCATCTAGGGTGTTAAGGGTGTAAGGACGAGTGGGATTCGTAGATGATGGCAGCACATTAGCCTGACCGCAGACTTTGATAATGTCAGGGGCATGACCACCCCCTGCACCTTCAGTGTGGTATGTATGAATGGCTCGTCCTTTAAAGGCTGCAATCGTATCTTCCACAAAGCCAGCTTCGTTCAGGGTATCGGTGTGGATAGCGACTTGCACGTCAAACTCATCGGCAACGGAGAGACAGGTGTCGATCGCCGCTGGTGTGGTGCCCCAGTCCTCGTGAAGTTTCAGGCCAATTGCCCCTGCTCTCACCTGTTCCACTAGTCCTTGCGGTTGGGCACTGTTGCCCTTGCCCAAAAAGCCTAAATTCATTGGAAAGGCATCAGCAGCCTGTAACATTCGATACATATTCCAAGGGCCTGGGGTGCAGGTAGTGGCATTGGTACCTGTGGCAGGGCCAGTGCCGCCGCCGATCATGGTGGTAATGCCAGCAGCGATCGCCGTTTCAATCTGCTGGGGACAGATAAAGTGAATGTGAGAGTCAATTCCCCCAGCCGTTAGAATCATGCCCTCCCCAGCCAACGCTTCAGTACCAGGGCCAATGATAATGTCCACATTGTCTTGGATATAAGGGTTGCCTGCTTTGCCAATCTTGTAAATCTTGCCGTCTTTAATCCCCACATCTGCCTTGACGATACCCCACCAGTCTACGATTAGGGCATTAGTGATTACCAAATCCACGGCACCATCGGCATTAGCTATCGGCGATTGTCCCATGCCATCTCGAATTACCTTGCCCCCACCAAACTTAACCTCGTCGCCATAGGTGGTGTAGTCTTGCTCAACCTCGATAATCAACTCAGTGTCGGCCAAGCGGAGGCGATCGCCCACCGTAGGGCCATAGGTTTCTGCGTAAGCGCGACGATCCATCCTATAGCTCATGACAACTCCTTACACGTTCTTCACGGGCAACATCTTCCCTAGCAGCCATTGATGCTAGTAGACCTTACTATACAGCGCGATCCATCCCATTGAATGCTCAATTCAAACAAGCGGCCACATTTTGGTAAGGTTTCGTCTGCCAGAAAATCTCCTCTGGTGGGGGCAACCCAATTCCTCGCCTCCCATGGCTATAATAATCACTGTAAAAGCACTATGATTAGCGTTGTTGCCATTCTTGGACGATGCTTCAACCAATGAGTCTTGGCTTACAGTATCCGATTTTTGGCCCTGAAATTCAGTGTCCCCACTGTCGGCAGACTATTCCGGCACTGACGCTGACTGACACCTATCTTTGCCAGCGCCACGGGGCTTTTGAGGCTGATCCGAAAACAGGCGAGTTGGTACATCTCCAGTCTGGTCGTCACTGGCGGCTGTGGAATGATGAATGGTATCGTCAGCACACGCATCCCGATGGTATTCGGTTTGAAATTCATGAAGCCCTTGATCGGCTCTACACCCAAGGCTATCGCGCTACTAAAGTTATTATTGCCCGTCGCTACCGAGAGTTAGTAAGTGCCTATCTGGAACGTAATACACCTTGGCGTGCCCAAAGTGAATCGTCAAGTTTACGGCTATATGGCTTGCCTGTTGAATTTAGTGCCGAATCTGATACTGATGTCCGTTGGGATGTGATTAACTTTGACATTGACAAAGAACCTGGAACACCTGTGCGATATCCCTATTTTCGACTATTTGAGTAGACTTTTTAGGTAGCCCTTAGACTGCGGATTTTAGCTAGGTAGCTGCATTAAAAATTTGAGCAATGCTGTTGAACGAGGGGTCAGCAGAGTGCGGCGATAGGCATCGGCTGCTTTACGAATGGCCTCAGCTTGAGTGGGGTAGGGGTGGATAACACTAGAGATTTTTCCTAACCCTAGGTCATGCACCATGGCAAAGGTGATTTCGTTAATCATATTCCCAGCATGGCTAGCCACGATCGTAGCACCCAATATTTTGTCAGTGCCCTTGCGTACATGGATTTTGGCAAACCCTGCAGTTTCATCATCACATACAGCCCGATCAAGGCTGTCAAAAGGAATCTTGAAGGTTTGAACAGAAATCCCTCTGACCTGAGCTTGAGTTTCTGACAGTCCCACATGGGCAATTTCCGGATCCGTGTAGGTCACCCATGGCATGACAATGTTACTGAGGCGGTAGCGTCCCCAACGAAAGGGAGAAAATAGGGCATTTTTGATAACGATACGAGCAGCAGCATCGGCAGCATGGGTAAACTTCCAGTCCATACAACAATCGCCAGCAGCGTAAATGTGGGGATTGCTGGTTTGCAGATAATCATTCACCCAAATACCTCGCTGCGCGGTGTAGTCTACACCAGCAGCTTCTAGGTTCAGGTCTTCTATGTTGGGGGCGCGGCCTACTGACACCAGCACTTGATCCACTACGGTGCTGGTCACTTGGCCTGCTGCTTCATAGTGGAGGGTGATGGCATGGTGACTGCGCTCAACCCGATGAAACCGACCACTTAGCACTAACTTGATGCCATCTTTGCAGAACTGTTGCTGCACAATTTCAGCAGCATCGGCATCTTCTCGGTCTAGGATATGACCGTGCTTATGAAACAAGGTGACCTCGCAGCCTAAGCGTCGGAAGGCTTGGGCCATTTCGCACCCGATCGGCCCCGCCCCAATTACGGCTAGTCGCCCTGGACGCTCTGTGAGATTAAACACAGTTTCGTTGGTTAGGTAGTTAATATCAGCTAAGCCTGGGATTTTAGGGTCAGCAGGGCGCGCTCCAGTGGCAATCACTGCTTTCCGAAACCGCAGTGTTTGGTCACTCACCTGCACAGCATTGCGATTAATGAATTGTCCTGTTCCTAAAAACACATCTACACCCAGTTTGTGCTGAAAGCGCTGTACTGAGTCGTGATGACTAATGCTTGACCGCAGACGACGCATCCGGGCCATGACTGCTGGAAAATCCACTCTAGCATCGTGGACATGAATCCCATAGTCCCTAGCACGATTAATGTATCCCATCACCCGTGCTGAACTAATCACACACTTGGAGGGTATACATCCCACATTTAAGCAATCGCCACCCATCAGATGCTTTTCTACCAGGGCAACCTTTGCTCCCAAACCAGCCGCACCCGCAGCCGCCACTAGACCAGCAGGGCCAGCTCCAATCACTACTAAGTCATAGCGATCGACTGGTGTTGGGTTAATCCAAGTTGCTGGATGCAGATGCTCGACCAGGCGCTGGTTATAGTCATCCATGGGCGGAATATTAATCTCCTGAGCAGGCATCATGGCTCATCGCCTCCATTCAATTTAGGCTCATCTGTCGATAATGATGTGTCTACTGCTATAGCCTGTTGCAAGGCTGATCGGGCAATGCTAGTTACATAGAGCGTTACAGCGATTGTAGCTATAACCCCAACACTGTTTAAAACAATTCGTAAACGCTCAGCCGCTGGAGACAAATTTATGGCAGTGCCTAGCGTGGCTAAATCTCCCAAGAGTGAGCCAATGTAGACATACAGAAAAGTACCTGGAATCATGCTAATGGATCCCAACACATAGTCGCTAAGGGATACGTTGGTAATGCCGAAGGCATAGTTGAGAAGACTGAAGGGGAATAGTGGGGAGAGCCGAGTCAGCACGACAACTTTAAAGCCTTCACGGGCAATAGCTTGGTCGATCGCTGCAAATTTAACATTGCCCGCAATTTGTTTGGCAACCCAATCACGAACTAGATAACGACTGATGAGAAACGCCAATGTTGCCCCTGTTGTAGCAGCAATGAAGACATATACTGAACCCCACACTACACCAAACAGAATGCCACCGCCTAGGGTCAATAGCGAGCCAGGAACAAACATAATAGTGGCCATGCTGTAAATAGCAATGAAGGCGATCGGCCCCCAGGCTCCCAAACCCTCTACCCAAGCCAACATTGTCTGAAATAGGGCTTGTAAATCTAACACCTTGATCGCTACGATTAGCACAGCAACAACACATGCCAAGCCTATCAGCTTTAGCCACAAGTACGATCGAGGGCTGGGATTAATTGTCATGTCATTGCGCCTAACGTTGCATACCGATAATTCGGGCGTTCAACAGATCTACAGTTGCTATACTTCCGATAGGTTGCCTTGAGGCTAAATTACCCTTGGGCTACTGGCGGGTAGGTAACTAACTACTTATAACCAACTACTTAAGACTAGCTACACCAAAGGTCGATGAAACTGTCGGCATCAAACGGCGGTTGAATTAAAGTAGTCAAGGCTGGCAGTATCTGGAATTGCATAGCGCTGTGAGCCTGTTGTTTGCTGGAGCCGCCTTAGGTTGATGTAATTCCCCTCGTTGATGGGGTAAGCGGGGGTTTGGTGGTTGCCAAAATGTCAGATGCTTTATGCAACCCCACGTGGAGAATCGGGGCTTGAGTCAGTGCGGAAGGTGCGATCGAACTCTAACGCGATCGAACTCTAAAAAGTGCTTGCCATTCTCAACCACAATGCGGGCACTACCCACTAGTCAGATGCTCAGCCTTAGATGCTCAGCCGTAAAAAATCTGCCCAACTTCAACATGCTAGCGTTATCCCTTTTGTTTTCAGCCGTAGGAGAACTAGCCTAGGTGGTATTGGGACTAGCAGCAGGACTAGAGACAACGGGAGGTGATGCTTCTAGTGCAGGAGGTTGTGTGCAGCTAGGGATCGTGCCTGTAGCTAACATGACAGCGGCAACGCTCGCGGCTAACTGATGAAGTCTCATGGGAGTGATCCTGTGAATAGACTACTCTTAATTACGAACAGTATTATGAACAGCGCTGAACCTGCATCTCTTCTGGGAAGACCCTAAGAATGCACTGAAAAATCGTGCTGCTACAACACTAGCTCAAGCATGAGAGTGTCAGCCGAGACTGAATTCAAGTGCTAAGCTGAGCGATCGTTCGGTTCATCAGTGGATTCTGTAATTTCGTCTGTCGGCTCGTTTAGCTCTTGCTTGAATCCGCGTAGGGTTTTGCCTAAGGCACTACCTAATTCAGGAATTTTCTTAGGCCCAAAAATGACGACAGCAACGATGAGAATAATGACCACCTCAGTCCACCCTAAGCCAAACATACAACATCTCCCTAGTCATCGATAGCAGAAACCGCTTGAACAAGCGTAGCAGTAGTCTTGCTCAAGCGGTGAATATTTGACACAATACTCAGCTTACCTAGGCCCTGTAGTTTAGGCTAGCACAAAGGGGAAATTGCCTAGGTGCCCATTGTCCAAGAGTTCATGTATTCTACCTGCTCTGGAGTCAGGGTGTCGATCGCAATGCCCATGGCCTGTAACTTAAGGCGAGCAATTTCTTGGTCAACTTCTGGGGGAATCGAGTGAATACCAGGTTCTAGAGTGCCTTTATTTTTTACCAGATATTCGCAGGCCAAAGCTTGGTTAGCAAAGCTCATATCCATCACTGCACTAGGATGACCTTCAGCCGCTGCTAGGTTAATCAAGCGTCCCTCGCCCAGTACAATCACCGACCTACCGTTACTGAGACGATATTCTTGGGTAAACGGACGCACGGTTTTGATGTCTCTAGCCTTACTAGCCAGTGCCTTCAGGTCAATCTCAATGTCAAAGTGACCAGAGTTGCAGACGATCGCGCCATCTTTCATCACATCGAAGTGTTCACCTCGAATGACGTGCTTATTACCCGTAACAGTAATGAATAGATCGCCCAAGGGAGCAGCCTCAGCCATGGGCATCACCCGGAAACCATCCATAACCGCCTCAATGGCACGTACTGGATCTATCTCGGTTACAATCACATTGCCACCCAGGCCACGCGCCCGCATAGCAGTACCTTTGCCACACCAGCCATAACCACAGACCACGATGGTTTTGCCTGCTAACAGGATATTCGTTGCCCGAATGATGCCATCTAGGGTAGATTGGCCGGTGCCATAGCGGTTGTCAAAGAAGTGCTTGGTATCTGCATCATTCACGTTCATAGCAGGGAAGGTCAACACCCCGTCAGCAAACATGGCCCGCAGGCGTACAATCCCCGTAGTAGTTTCTTCGGTAGTACCAATCAGGTCAGCAATTTGGTGCTTACGCTGCTGAACCAGGGTAGCCACGACATCACTGCCATCGTCGATGATGATATTAGGACGATGATCAAGGGCAATTTGCACATGGCGATGGTAGGTTTCGTTGTCCTCACCCTTGATCGCGAATACGCCAATGTCATAGTCTTCAACTAAACAGGCAGCAACATCATCTTGGGTAGAAAGAGGATTGCTAGCGATCAGCACGGCATCTGCTCCAGCGGCTTTTAGGGCGATCGCCAAGTTGGCTGTTTCGGTAGTGACATGGCAGCAGGCAACTAAGCGGATTCCATCCAGAGGTTTTTCCTTGGCAAAGCGATCGCGAATCTGACGCAGAACAGGCATTTCCCGACCTGCCCACTCAATGCGCTGTCGTCCCAAAGGGGCTAGAGAGATGTCTTTGATTTCATGCTTCAACCGAACCGTGGTCGCTGTCATGGATGTGATTCCTCAATCTAGTGAAACTTAGCAATTTTAACCTAGCGTAACTATAACTAAATGTCATGCTGAAAGATCGCGCTGTCTTGCTTAGGGACATCGCCTAGTACCAATTTCCCGCCAATGGAATTACTGAGGCAAGATAGCCTGACCTCTAGTTGAGGCATCAACAATTGCAAAAAGATAACGAAATCACGGAAAACAACGATCGCAAAAAAATGGTTCGCTACCCTGGATGTAGTGTTACTATTCAAGCTCGTGTCCCATACCTGGTAGTCATCCTATGGTTCAAGAACTTGCACGATCGCCCCGTGTCGGTCAGGATGCTCGCACAACAGCCCTTCAGACTGACCTGCCATCCCCAACAATCCCCAGCGACCCCTTTCCAGCTAGCGCCCCAGTAGCAAACCCTGTGTTTTTCCGTACCTACAGCCGTCGGGTCGGCAATCAGCGAGAGAGCTGGCAGCAGGTGTGCGATCGAGTCACGGCTGGTCTAGCAACGCTAGGCAAATTCACACCCGCAGAAACCGCCTTAATTCAGCGGATGCAGCAGTCTTTGAAGGCGCTTCCGGCTGGGCGCTGGCTCTGGGTAGGGGGCACCGCTTGGATGGAAAAACCAGAGAACTTTTCCGGTGCCTATAACTGCACTAGCACCAACGTCGTAGATTGGCGGGCTTTTGGTTTGATGATGGATTTAGCCATGATGGGCTGCGGTACGGGTGCCGTCTTGGAACCAAAATACATCAGCCAATTGCCTGCTATTCGCAATCGACTTGTGGTGACTGTCCAGGGTGAAATTGGCTCTACACCAGCTCCTCAACGTCGGGAACAAACCGAGATTCAAATTCATGGCAATCAAGTGCGGATGATGGTTGGTGATAGTCGTCAGGGTTGGGTTACGTCTTACCAGACCTTGCTGGAGCTGTCTACGGATGAGCGGTTTACAGGGGATGTGCATGTGATAGTAGACGTGAGTGATGTGCGATCAGCAGGGGAACCCCTGAAGGGCTTTGGGGGTGTGGCTAACCCCGTGAAACTATCAGGACTGTACAATCGCTGTGCTGCCATTCTCAACAAAGCGGTGGGACGGCAATTGACCTCGGTAGAGTGCTGTTTGCTGATTGATGAGGCAGCGGTGACGATCGTGGCTGGTAACATTCGGCGGAGTGCTGGAATGCGCCAGTTCGATAGCCATGATCAGTTGGGGGCAACAGCCAAAGATAACCTGTGGCAACAGGATGCTGATGGTAATTGGCGCATTGATCCGGAACGGGATGCGCTGCGGATGGCAAACCATACTCGTGTCTTTCATCACCAACCAACAGAGCAGGAATGTATCGATGCAGTACGGAAGCAATTTTACTCTGGTGAGGGTGCAATTCAGTACGCGCCAGAGGCGATCGCCCGTGCCAATGCTGACCTGCTGACCACACCTGATCAAAAAGCTGCCTTTCTAGCCGCTTACTTGCAAGGACAAGCTAGGGATTGGCTCCGGCAGAACTACCCAGCAATGGACGGTCGGGAACTTGAGCATCGTCTCCAGCGCTATGGTCT
>JANWZG010000085.1 GCA_025054735.1 Cyanobacteriota bacterium
CTACTGGCCTTTGGAGTCGTTTCTCCCAACAGCATCCCCATTAACGTAGTGACTACTCCTTTAATTGTCATTGTCAGTCTAGGGGCATTCATCAGTGCTGTTGCTGGTCTTGTGGTGCCGATCGTTGGCAGTGCTTTGGCTTGGGCGCTCTATTGGCCCAGTCATTGGCTTATGCAGATTGTGCAATTAACGCTTCAACTACCTGGTAACGGCATTGCTACTGGACGCATTACCCTTTGGCAATTGCTGATGCTGTACGGATTGCTGTGTCTAGTTTGGTGGCAAAGCAGCTATGAACATCAGCCCCAAACCGTTAACTACAGACGACTTTTCCGGCTACCAATGGCAGCGTTGCTAGGCATTGCGATTGTCCTAGGGTGCAGCCTAGTCATGCTCCCAGCCTGGTATACAGCAGCGCAACTGGTGCGAGCCACCGTTATGGCTACGCCTAACGAGTCAGTCTTGGTATGGCAAGAGCGCGGCAAGGTTGGCATTATCGGTGATCCCAGTCCAAAAACAGTGGATTTTGCTGTAGTCCCGTTTTTACAGGCTCAGGGAATTAATCGTTTGCACTGGGCATTAGCGCTAAATCCGATGGCTGCCACTAGTGGATGGTCAGCGATCGCAGCACGGTTTCCCATCGCTAGCTTATACCATGCCTCTAGTCTGGCTTCCATTCCCAACATACCTGCACTTCAGCAGATTTCCTGGCATTCCCTCACGACCACCAATCCTGTGCAACTTGGATCCATCACTATTCGACCAGTAATAACTGAACCGCTAGTCCTAACCCTGCAACTTGGATCAACACTCTGGTTATGGTTGGGTGGTTTGTCCCATGCCCAGCAGGTGCAACTTGCAACAGCCAACAACCTGCCCACTGCCCAAGTCGTGTGGTGGAGCGGAGATGCTTTAGCGGGTGCCCTGCTGAAACGAGTACAACCCAAATGGGCGATCGCAACTGCTCCCCAACTGCACCCTGATACCCGCGATCGATTGCGTAAGCGCCATATTCAACTGTTCTGGCTAACGCGAGACGGCGCTATTCAATGGAAACCCACTGGTTTTACCCTTAGCTCCACCGAAGCTGAAAGCCAGCTATAGCACGGAACGGAGAGAGAGGGATTCGAACCCTCGGTACGATTTAAACCGTACAACAGATTAGCAATCTGCCGCTTTCGACCACTCAGCCACCTCTCCCGGTCATTAGGCCATAATAGCAAATTTATAGACTTCCTCAACTGTCACTTTTGTTAGCTCCTTGAGGAATTATAGGCTGGCTAGATCGAATAACAACAAAGGTTGTGTCATCAGGCAACAGGCCAGGATATCTGACTAGGTGCTGTGTTTGGGCATCTAAGAGAGTAGCCTCTCGATTAATTAAGAACAACCGCCGTCGGATCCTATCTGGATTCTCGAAATAGCGATCGTCCTCCCAAAATTGACTGATTTGACCTACCGCCTCAGATTTTCCAGGTAGGGGACGATCAGCCACCTTGATCAGATCCAGCACCCCATCGCTCCCAATCAAGACAGAGGCCACCTCCGACGTTGGGATCCACTCGTGACATTGAAACTGTGACATAGCTGCCCATTTTTCTGCCATGAGCTGCTGACCTCGACTGGCATCTAGCCACTCTAACAGTCCGTAGGCTAAATAGGGCGGCGTATTGTTGGCTGTCATCCCTAAGGGCACAAGCTGCCCGTTGAGCAAGACGATACCATCACCGAGGGAAAACAATACCGTGTTCTCAGGTGCAACAATCACACCTACGATCGTGCACAAAAAATAGTCGCGCACTGTTTGCTCTACATCACCTCCCAGCGTCGTCACAATAGTCTGGAGTGCTGTCAGCAATTGATGACGGATAGAAGCCCAATCATTCGTGAGGGCTGCTTGAAGGTGGCGGGCGATCGTAGTAACTGTTAATCGAGCAATTAGCCTCGCACCCACCTCGCTGTAGGCACAACTGCCACACCCATCACACACTACACTGATCAACGCCTGGTCTGTTATCAGACTGTACATAGCATCCTGGTTGTTTTTGCCCATGGATAGGTGATCTCGACCAGTTATAGAGCCTGCTGCCAGTTGAAACTGATGATTCATAGCTCCAGAGTCCTAAAGATTTACACAGCAGTGACTACAGCACCGTTCCGACGGTAGCTCAGGAACCGATAACCCGATCGCAGGTCTGCGTGAACTAACTGCAACTCCGTAGGAACAAGGGCTTCATACTCAGGAAAGTAAGTGTCGCCATCAACTGGGTAATCGAGCAATGTCAGTTCAAGGCGATCGGCTAGCGGTAACGCTTGGGCATAGATTGAAGCACCGCCAATAATGAATGCCTGCTGGGTAGGCGTAATCCCACGCAGTGCTGCTGAGAGCGACGACACAACCCTAACACCCGGTGGTAAACCATCCCCAGCAGAGAGAGAACGTGACACTACAATCATGGTGCGTTGTGGTAATGGTCGTCTTTCTAGGTCAGACTCCCAGGTCTTGCGTCCCATAATCACTGCATGGTTCAAGGTCAACGCCCGAAAGCGCTGCAAATCTTCCGGTAAGTACCAGGGCACTTTGCCATTACGACCAATTACCCGGTTGGCCGCCATTGCCGCTACGATCGTAATCATTCCCGTTACCCCATCGGTTATGTCCAATGCCCATCCTCCTATCCCAGAGGCAAGCGTACTGACATCCTACCCAGATGCAGTGCATTTACTCCATGAAATGATTGTCAACACCGCTAGTGCCCAGGGCTGGAATGTTTTCCAAGCCTTGGTCTACCACATAGCAATGACCCTGCAAGTGCCCTATGCTCTAGCAACGCGGATTATTCACTCTGCTGAGCAGGTAAGCCAAACCCAAGTGCAGACATTGGCCTTCTGGGCAGGTAGTGGATTCGGTAAAAACTTCACCTACGCATTGGCTGGAGCACCCTGCGAGTTAGTATTTGCTACACACCGTGCCCAATGTTTCCCTGACCAGGTGCAAGCACTGTTCCCTGCCGATCGTGACCTAGAGCGTATCAATGCTCAAAGTTACCTAGCTGTGCCCCTCATCAGGGCAAAAATGAGCCTAATTGGACATATTGCTGTTTTGGATACTGTACCCTTGACTGACTACAACAGCAAACTCGCACACCTAGAACAATTTGCTGCCTTGATCCAATACCTAGGGCCTGAACAGCTTGCAGCAGATGCCGTAACCATCACTCAGGAAAGCTAAATTCAGCCTGGTAGCGACTATCGGCAATACTCCAGTCTTCGTTAGCGCCCCCAATGATCAGTTGCTTAATGGCCACATATTCACCACTGAACTGACGCAAAGCATTGATGAGAACATCCAGGGCAATCGCATCACTCGTGCCCAAATCAAACCAGCACCTTGCCCAGTTGTGCTTATACTCAAACTCACCCATGTTATGCATTGGTGCCAAAAAGCTGTCCTCTGCTACCTCATTGTCATAGTCTAAGTAGCTAATATCAGCTCCAGCTTCCTGCACTTGTAAGTTTTCAGCATTAAACCCACCCAACTTCCCTAGGAAATACCAAGAGTTAAAGACCTCCTCCACGTACTGCTTCTCTAGCTCCGAGGGAACCGTGCTGAACTCTAGCCAGATCCAAACATTAAAGGGGTCAACTTCACGGAAGCTTACCTGCATAGACACTGCATAGACACTATAGCTTAGGCATATTGTCAGGGGTTGGCCCCCAAATACCTGCTCTGAGATCGATCGTATCACGCAGGGCCACACAATTGCGGGGCTGGCCATCTACTGTATTTTGGTTCAAGCAGTACTCAAAGAAAATTTGCCATACCAGCACCCGTGGCAGTTGGTCAGATTTCTGCACAGCAACCTTGAAAGATTTTGCCGCCTCAGCATATAGAGCAGGGCTGTTTTGTTGCTTGGCCATCTGTACCAGAATTTGTGCCTTGGTGTAATGAACTTCAGGATTGTTGGGAGTGTCTTTTAAGGCCCGATTGATATAGTCCAACGCTTTGCTGTACTGACCTAAATCTCGATAACCGTAGGCAATACCGCGAATAGCCAGATACCGTGGCCCTGCATATCGCTCCAGCCGCTCGATCGCCTGATCAACGTCAGCAAAGGGCAAGTTTACCGCCAACATTAGATCCATGTAGCCCTTAATCAGATTTAGCTCTGGATCATTCTTATCTATCTTCTCGGCTTCTTTGATGTACTTGAACACCTCTTGCAACTTGCCCAACGCCCTAGGTGTTCCCCGTACCGTACCATCGCTTAGCAAAATGTAAGCGCCTTCCAGAAAATGACCAACCGCAATGTAGAGGTTTCCCCGTAGCGGGTCACGGCTGACAAGCTGCTCTGCGGTCTGGCGAGTTAGGGTGGCATTAGTTTGGAAGGTTGCCAAATCACCAGAGGTAAAAGCTAGGGATGCCCGCATAGCATGGCTCATCGGCTCAGCGCTATCAGCCTGGTCGAGATAATTGCGAGCCTGAGGGTAGTTGCCATTGACAAATACGCTATCAAATGCAGCCGATACTTGATCACTAATCGAACGAGCATTGCTGCTGCGAAATGGATCCCTTGCCAAAGCTGGCGTGACCCACAGACCCATAACTAGAGTGGCTAGGCTAGTAATAGCGACAAATTTTTTAGCATGGGTTTGAACCATCAGTGGCAGTCCCATTTGTTTACGGTGGGTGATTGGCTTTATCATCATAACGTTTACAGTCTCTTTCAGGTTGTTTCAGACGCAATCGGTCATCATCCGGTTCCTTTGCTCTAGATCACTTGCCGTTTCACGGGTTAGACGAAAAACTACTCCTCAAACTGATAACTGCCAAAGTTGATATATTGATGACTAATGACCAGTGAACTAACAACTACTAAATAACCTGAAACCTGATAGGATAGCCTAGGTTATGCTGCTTAAGCATTTCTTTATAAGAAGTAGTCTACAGGCTCCTGCATATTCATGAACTACGGTATCGATGGGATTGCGCCTCACGGTGGGACGTTGGTTAATCGAATCGCTACGGATGATCAACGGGCAGAATTTTTAGACAAAGCAGACCATCTGCCACGGGTGTTGCTTGACAAACGCTCCCTGTCAGACTTAGAGATGATTGCCATTGGTGGCTTTAGCCCCCTTACTGGCTTTATGGAACGTGATGACTACGAAGGTGTCGTCAATGACATGCATCTAACTAATGGGCTGCCGTGGTCAATTCCGATCACCCTTTCGGTAGATGAAGCTATTGCAGAGCCACTGCGTGAAGGTTCCTTGATCCGTCTCGATGATCCCACAGGGCAGTTTGTTGGCGTTCTCCAACTCACTCAAAAATATACCTATGACAAAGTTCACGAGGCCATTCATGTCTATCGCACCAACGAAGACCGTCACCCTGGTGTCAAGGTGCTCTATGACCAAGGTAACGTCAATCTAGCCGGGCCTATCTGGCTATTGCAACGCCATCCCCATCCCCAATTTCCTGCCTATCAAATCGACCCAGCAGCCTCTCGGCTGATGTTCAAAGAAAAGGGTTGGCGGGCGATCGTTGGCTTCCAAACCCGCAATCCTATCCACCGCGCTCATGAATACATCATCAAGTGTGCTCTGGAAATTGTGGATGGCCTGTTTCTCCACCCCCTTGTTGGTGCCACTAAAGAAGACGATATTCCGGCGGATGTGCGGATGCGCTGCTACGAAATCATGCTAGAGCACTACTTTCCCAAAGGGCGGGTGATCTTAGCCATCAACCCGGCTGCTATGCGCTACGCTGGCCCCCGTGAGGCAATTTTCCATGCTTTGGTGCGAAAAAACTACGGTTGCACGCACTTCATCGTTGGGCGCGACCATGCAGGTGTGGGGGACTTTTATGGCACCTACGATGCCCAGCGCATTTTCGATGAGTTTGACCCTCATGCCTTGGGTATTGTGCCGATGAAATTTGAACACGCCTTCTACTGCACTCGCACCCTTTCCATGGCTACTACTAAAACTAGCCCCAGTCTGCCTGAGGAACGTATCCATCTCTCTGGCACAAAGGTGAGGCAAATGCTCCGTCGAGGCGAATTACCACCGCCAGAGTTTTCTCGTCCAGAAGTGGCAGCCGAACTAGCACGAGCTATGAAAGTCAATGAGGAGCCTGATTTTCAGATATGAGCCAAACGGGTTCTGAACCACCCCAACTGTTGAAACAACACCTGGTCTATTACGGGCGTAAGTTTGATTACGAGGTTGTCAGTCTGCGATTGCCCAATGGAACTGAGGGCACATGGGAATGTATTCGCCATCCCGGTGGGGCACTGGCAATACCCGTGACTCCAGAGGGCAAGCTGGTGCTGGTGCGACAATATCGATTTGCTATCCAAAAGCGACTGTTGGAGTTTCCGGCAGGGACGGTGGAACCCAATGAAGATCCGGTGGAGACTATCAAGCGAGAAATTGAAGAAGAAACAGGTTATCGTGCCGATCAGTGGACGAAGTTGGGAGAGTTTCCCTTGGCTCCGGGCTACTCTGATGAGTTTATCTATGCTTTCTTAGCCCAGGATTTAACAAAGCTGGAAACGCCGCCAGAGCGGGATGAAGACGAAGATCTTGAAGTGGTACTAATGACCCCCTCAGAGTTAGAAGCGGCAATCTTGGCAGGGGAGCCGATCGATGCCAAGTCAGTCACCAGTTTTTTCCTAGCTCGTCCACACCTGAACCTGTAGCCTCTTATAGGTTCTATAGCATCCACTCAAGCACGATCGCAGCTCGACTATCTTGGCGTTGGCGGGCATTTTGCTGTTGCAGATCTGCCGAAAGCCGCAGAGTAGATGTTAAGGCATAACCTGCTGAGAAGTTAAAAATCCCAATTTCCCGATCGCTGCCTGGTGCTAACCAACTCTGGGTCAGGCTAAAATCTGCCCCACCACCTCTAGAGAGCACAACCATCAGCCGTAGCCCAACATTTAGCCCATCGGTTGAGTAGAGTGGTGTGTCCACATGGCGATAGCCAACTACAGGCGAAACATTGATGTAACTGCCCAGTGGGCGCAGATAATAATGCAAATCGGCTCCCCAGCCTCGGCGCTGACCATCAAACGTAGTGTAATAATCGCCACTGACGGTAAACCCACTTCTGCCCAAGAACACATCCTCAATGCCAAGGTTGATCCCAAGCGCTTGATTTGTGGAGGGAAACTGACTATAGCCTAGGCGCAGACGTGTGCGAAAACTAGGCGAGTGGGTGATTTCTGAAGTAATATCGGGAACTTGTTGCAGCCAGCGTTGCAGCAGGGGACTTTGTTCGATCACTTCCGGACGCAGGTCGATCGCCCGTCCTGACGGAGGAGTAAGGGCAACCACTGACGAATGGGTCTCTAAGGTAAATGCCGTTAGGGACTGAGCTGGTAGGTGACCATGGGGAATGGTGCCGCCATCGGCAGCCAACATATGAGCTTTAGGTAAGACCTGCGGCTGCTGGAGCACATCAGAGGGGGATGGAGCAAACTGAACAGTTGTAGCCTCTATCGTGGGCATGGCGATCGCCTGGGCAGGTAGGGGCAACTTCTCTACTGGCATAGAAGCTTGGCTGGTTGGCTCAGAGGATGCGATGACTTCCGGAGTGGCAATCGCATACCAGGATGCTAGCTCTGTCATACAGTCCGTCGTAACAGCATGACGGCAGCTAGGAGATGCCTCCAGTGGTGCGGCCCAGGAAGAAGGAACTGTTCCCAAACTAGCAAGCATCCCGCTACCCAATGCAATGAGTCCATGATGCAGCCAAATCACCCATGGTATAGACAGGTGATGAGACCACTGACGACAATTGCCAAGTGGCCATCTATGATAGGATCCATCAAATTCAGCGATTCCCAACCATGGGACTAAGCTAGGGTTTATTGGCCTAAGACCATTGGCTGGAAACCGGGCATTTATTGTATCCCACATAGATGAGCGGCGTAACGGGCTGATTTGAGTTGGCTGCATATCCAGCATAATAGGGAAGAGATAACAATACCATTCAATTAGGAGCAAGGATGAGCAGTAACATTTCGGATATTGTCGTCAAAACCCCAACAGGCAGCGAAAAATCCTTAGGCGATTATGCAGGTAACGTGCTCCTGATTGTCAACGTCGCGTCTTACTGTGGCTATACCCCCCAGTACGCAGGGTTGCAAAGGTTGCACGAAACCTATGGGCCAAAGGGCTTAAAGGTGCTGGGGTTTCCCTGTAATGATTTTGGTGCCCAAGAACCTGGATCTAACGAAGAAATTGCCCAATTCTGCACCCGCAATTACGGCGTGACCTTTGAGCTATTTGACAAAGTACATGCGATCGGAGCACAACAGCATCCACTATATGCAAGGCTAACGACTGCGGTCACCCCTGCGGGAGATGTTTCCTGGAACTTTGAAAAATTTCTGATTAATAAACAAGGCGGTATTGTTGCGCGCTATCGCAGTAGTGTCAAGCCCGATGACCCAGACTTAGTGGCTGCGATCGAACGTGAGCTAGCCGCGTAACCATTGGACTAAGAATTGCTCATAGTGGCAATCATGAATCCAGTCAGTACTTGAGCTAGAGTATCTACAGGCTGGGGGGCTAGTCCCCCCAAGGGTTAATCCCCACAACATGACTAGGCTTAGTTCAAGTGGTCGCCAGCGTAGACGTAGCCAACTAGCTGGGTATTCTCAAATTAGGTGTTCTACTACATGGACAGGTTGTCTCCTGAATAGTTCAGTGCTATGGATCCTTATCGATTAGAGCAATTGCGTACCTACTGTCGAGATGACGCTGCCTTTGAGCAGATGAAGTTGATTTTGCTGGCCGATGTACGACAGCAGAACCTAGACAAGGTGCATTACCAAGCTAGTGCTGGACTAACACGATCGTCCCTACCCCCGTCCTTTACAACCCAGAGTCAAACTCCCACCCAACAAAACTACCGGCCTGCCCTCCTACGAGTTATGGCTCGCATCCGTTCATCACTAGAGCCATCGGTGATTTTGCGAGTGGCAGCTAGTGATGTCAGGCAGTTATTGGGTGCCGATCGAGTTAGCATCTTTCACTTTACCCCCAATACTCACCACCGCCGAGGGGAATTCGTCTCCGAAGAGGTCATTCCAGGCTTGCCTTCCGTTTTGCATGATGAAACCTGGAACCCCTGCTTTGGCGATCGCTTTGCTACCCGCTATCAACAGGGTTACGTTCACGTTGTCAATGATCTACACGCTACTGCCCTTAGTGATGATTACCTGCGACAGCTATATGACCTAGGGGTGCGAGCTAGCATTACCTCACCCATCAATCGCGACGGAAACCTGTGGGGACTATTGTGCATTCACCAGTGTCATGCCCCACGCAATTGGTCGCCTGACGAGATTGAGCTAGTCAGCCACGTTGCTAGCCAACTAGGCGTAGCATTGCAGCAGGCCGAACTCCTCAGCCGCACTAGGGATGCCCTCGGACAAAGTGAGACTAAATTTCAACGCCTAGCAGAGCGAGTACCAGGCATTATTTTTCAGGGCATGTTTGACTTCCAGGCCAACTTGTCCTTCTCCTACATCAGCCCAGGTTGTCAGCGGATTTATGGCTTTACAGCGGAGGAAATTCTACGGAATCCGTCCCTGGTCATTGAAGCAGTGCACCCAGACGATGTGACTGCCTTTGAAGCCACGATCGAGACTGCTATTCAAACCCTGCGTCCATGGCGGTGGGAAGGGCGCATCCGGATGCCATCTGGCGAGATTAAATGGCTGCGGGGTGATGCCCATCTGGAATTGAGGGAAAACGGCATCTTAGCCGATGGCCTATTAATTGACATCACTGAGCAAAAACAAACAGAAGCAGCCCTACGCACCTCTGAATCAGAAATTCGGGCTTTGTTTGCAGCCATTCCCGATACGGTGTTTGTGATTGACAGCACTGGCCGACTACGACGGTTGTCTAGCACTCATCCAGTAACGCTCCATCGGTCTTTGGAAGAGCAATCAGACAAAACTCTGCATGATCTCTTTCCTGCCGCAGAGGCCGATCGCTTCCTAGATTACGTGCGTCAAGTACTGAGTACTCAACAAACCACAACTATGGAGTATGCCGTCACGATAGATGGCAGCGATCGCTGGTTTTCAGCCTCAATTTCACCAGTCACGACAGATACTGTCATTTGGGTAGCACGGGATATTACCGATCGTCGCCAAATGGAAGAAGCCCTGCGAGAAAGTGAATTAAGTTACCGCACCCTCGTAGAAAGCGCCAACAGTGCCATCGTCCGCTGGGATGCCCACGGCACCATCACCTTCGTTAACGACTTCGCTCAACGATTTTTTGGATATACGGAAGAAGAACTGCTTGGACGCAACATCCTAGGCACCATCCTGCCTGCTGTGGATAGCCAAGGTCAAGACCTAGCGGCGATGCTGCAAGACTTAATTAGGCATCCAGAACGTTACATTACCCATGAACATGAAAATATGCGCCGTAATGGTGAACGGGTGTGGCTGGAATGGACAAATAAAGCTTTTCTAGATGAGCAGGGCAATCTAGTCAGTATGCTGTCTGTAGGGCTAGATGCCACAGAGCGCCGCCGTGCCCAGCAAGCGTTAGAACAGGCCAAACGGGAAGCAGAAGCCGCTAACCGAGCGAAAAGTGAATTTTTGGCGATGATGAGCCATGAAATTCGCACTCCCATGAATGCCGTGATTGGTATGGCAGGTCTACTGTTAGATACGGAACTGACTCTAGAGCAGCGAGACTTTGCTGAAACAATTCGCAACAGTGGCGATGCCCTGCTCACCATCATCAATGACATCCTCGACTTTTCTAAGATCGAGTCTGGCAAATTGGATTTGGAAGAACATCCCTTCAATCTACGAGATTGCCTAGAGAGTGTAATTGACCTATTAGCCCCCAAGGTGGCTGAAAAGAATTTGGATTTAGTCTATTACATTGACCCTGACGTGCCTACAGTAGTGCAGGGTGATGTCACTCGGTTGCGGCAGGTGCTTATGAATTTGCTCAGCAACGCCGTGAAATTTACAGCCACGGGTGAAGTAGTAGTGCATGTAGCAGCTCAGCAGTTAGGTCGTGGACGTTTAATTACGAATAATGACCAAGCTACATTGCCAGTAGCCTACACTAACATCTACCCAATCTATGAGCTAGAGTTTAGCGTTCGGGATACGGGCATTGGCATCCC
>JANWZG010000086.1 GCA_025054735.1 Cyanobacteriota bacterium
TCGAGGCTAGCAATCGTGACCATCATGACGAAGACTTTCAATTCTTTCAAGAGACGCTAGGGTTGTCACCAGATCGGTTGCTGCCGCCAATTTTGTCCTTGGATGAAGATACAATTCAGGCACGCCTGAGCCAGCGTGACCAAACCGACTACCTACAGCGATTAGTCGAGAAAATTCAGGGGCAATCCAGCGATGTGGTGTTGATGGAAGGGCCAGGAACACTGCAAGAGGGAACGTTGTTGGGTATGTCACTCCACACCATAGCTACGGCCCTGGATGCGGCTGTACTATTGGTCGGACATTTTGATATTGTGCAAACCGTAGACAGAATGCTGTTTGCAAAGGAGCAATTCGGCGATCGGCTCATTGGCGTGGTGATTAACGATGTACCCGCGGCTAACACAGATTTTGCCCAGGGTAGTTTACGGGAATTTTTAGAACATCACCAAATTCCCGTGCTGGGTATGTTGCCCCGTGATGTAGTCTTACGGAGTGTAAGTGTGCGGGAGTTGGTTAACCAACTCAATGCTCAGGTATTGTGCCGTCCTGATCGCCTCAACTTGATGGTAGAAACCATGACTATCGGCGCGATGAACGTTAACTCGGCCCTGCGCTACTTCCAAAATGCTCGTAACCAAGTGGTGGTAACTGGTGGCGATCGCACTGATCTGCAACTAGCGGCGCTGGAAACCTCGACCCAGTGCCTAGTGCTCACAGGCTGCTTGTCACCAAATCCTGAAATTTTAAGTCGTGCTGAAGACCTAGAAGTACCGATTCTCTCGGTTGATTTAGACACCCTGACCACAGTGGAGATTATCGATCGCTGCTTTGGGCAAGTGCGCCTGCATGAACCTGTGAAAGTGGATTGTATCCAGCGGCTCATGCGCCAACACTTTGACCTTGATCGGCTACTCAAACTCTTGAATCTATAAGCTCTGGCTTGGCAAGCAATAGGGAATAGGTGATCGGTGAGAGTGGCTCAATGCTGTGCGAATAGCCCGACACTGTGTCTATGACCCTGTTTGCTGTGAATGGGAATCCAGTTGCCATGCCTGCACCCATTTGGTTGCCCGCCAAATCGAGGAATGTTGGAGCTATGCTCTTGAGATTGAGCTGTTCATCTAGGTTACGTGACCGAACTTTACTATCGAGGCATGGCAGCAGCAAACGGCAAACCTAAAGTGGGGCGTAGTGCTTGACTCTTGGGAGTCAGACTTGGCATTGATATTGACATTGAAGAAATACCGAAAGATTGACTGGATACCCAGGGATACTTGTGACCCGAAGCAGAACGCAAGACCACAGGGGAGGTAGTGATTGTAGCCGTTAGAAGCACGAGCAGCAGCAAGGTCAGAATAGCACGCCGTGGCGATGGGTTGGATGGTAGCAAGATTGTTTAGGAATTGGGAATATAGAGTAGCTTGCCCAAAAGAGCAAACTAACCCATCCTAGCTGAGTTGGACGACGGCTTGATCGTCTATTAAGGTACGGTTGGTCAGCAGGTCATCAACAGTGATACGCAAGAACCGCTGAGCATCAACTCGAAACAAAACTTTGATGCGATCGTTCCCCGGTACACCGGGTGGATCTAACTTGGCGATAGTACGAGCATTGTCAGTGTCATTCAAGGGGGTGACTTGGGTTTGGTTGGCTCCTAGGCTGCGGGTAATCAGGCGATCGCCATCAAAATACACCTCAGTTCCTCCTGTTTCCGCACCTAGTTCACCAATCACCAACTCAATGCTGGGCTGGTTTTCAGTAGATGCACCCAGCACTAGCTCCACGGGATGCTCCATGGGGTAAGGCTGCCCAGTCTTGATCAGTGGGTGCCAGTTGTGACGATTGAGACGGCGATCCCAATAGCGAATACCATAGCTGTGATAAAGGTAGTCCACCACCTCGATGCCCTGGGCAATGTGCAGAGCACCTTGGGCAATGGCCTCAAATGGCTTGGCACCAGAAATTTTTGTCTCGTCGAAATAGCGCCGCACCCACTGTTGCACCATGGGCAATTGAGCAGTGCCCCCCACTAGCAACACGGCATCAATATCCGAAGCCTCAATACCCTGTTGACGTGCCCGCTGCAACACCTCTTGCATACTGATGTCCATGCACTCAAAAAATTCATGGTCATGCAGGATGGCCTCAAGTTGTTGGCGATCGAGGCTCAGTTCATAGCTCTCAAAGGTTTGGTCGTTGAAATAGACCTCGGTTGCTTGGGGCTGAACCGAGAGCTGAATCTTGAGGCGCTCTGCCAATCGAGTTACTAAGGGTGACGGTTGCAGGTCTTGGGTCTTGTGAAAGTAATCTACAATCCAGTTATCGAGGTCAGCGCCACCGAGGTTTTGCCCAGCCTTAGCTAGCACTCGCGCTGTTTTGGGTTGCTGAGTAGAGTCTACAGCTAGGGAGCGATCGCCCCACTTCAGCAGAAATCCTAAGGGCTTGGCCTGGGGTGTTTGGGGCCTATCTAGGCGCACGAGGGATAAGTCTAAGGTGCCACCACCAAAATCGATAATCAGTATCAGGTCTTGGGCAGTCATGCCATAGCCCAAGGCAGCGGCTGTAGGCTCATCTAACAAGCGCACTTCTTTAGAGGGAAATGACTGGCATACACTACCCAGCCAGTACCGATAGGCTTCAAAACTGTCTACGGGCACTGTTAGGATTAGTGGTACATCAGCTTGCAGATAGTTCAAGCTAGTCAGTTGTTGGGCGATCGCCCGCAGAAACCATTCTCCTACCCGCTCAAAGTTCATATATTGCCCATCTAGCTCAGGCATAAAGCCCAGCACTTGGTTGCCAATGCCACGCTTGAAATTGCGAAAGAACCGCTGGTCGCCACTCAGGTCTAAACCTCGATCGCGCACTGCCTGCCCAACAATGACTCGATTTTCAGCAGCGTTTTCAATGTAGGCAAGACTAGGAATCAAGGGTGGATTTTGGGCAACTTGCTGGCTAATTCCCATCAAACTCAGCGTTTCAGCTTGTTGGGTTGCTGGGTTCCACCGGGCAACAACAGTATTGCTGGTTCCGAAGTCAATGGCAATAGCGGAAGTACTGGTCATACGAACTTGGTAGTGTTACACGCTTACAAAAACACTAAATTGATGCTTCCAGTATGGTAGTGCCTTAGCTGCTCCGATCGTCAATTCCATATCCCCCTTCACAAGACAGACGTTATAATCCAAATCTGGATGCCATCATTGCTACCTGTTCTATGAGCTACTGTCTGAATCCTAGGTGTCCATATCCACAAAATCGGACTGAGACAGAGGTTTGTCAGGCATGTGGATCCCGACTATTGTTGAATGATCGCTATCGAGCAATAAAGCCGATCGGACAAGGGGGATTTGGGCGTACCTTTTTAGCGATCGATGAACACAAGCCCTCCAAGCCACTCTGCGTAATCAAGCAATTTTTTCCCCAGGTTCAAGGCAGCACCTACAAGGCCGCACAGCTCTTTCGCCAAGAAGCAGAACAACTAGACGAATTAGGCAGCCATCCCCAAATTCCTGAGTTGTTGGCACACTTAGAGTTTGAGCATCAGCTCTACCTAGTGCAGGAATACATTGATGGGCCAAACTTAGCACAAGAGCTAGCCAAAAATGGGCCATTTACTGAAACGCAAATTCGGCAACTGCTGAATGATTTGTTACCCGTATTGGACTTTATTCACCGTAAGCAGGTCATCCATCGGGATATTAAACCAGAGAACATCATTCGGCGGCGATCGCCTTCTGCCTCTAATCGAGGTAGCCGTGATGAGTCGAGTAGCAAAGCCAACCGAGGTGACCTGGTATTGGTGGACTTTGGTGCCTCTAAATCAGTGACCCCTACGGCAATGGAACGGACTGGCACACGCATTGGTAGTGCTGGGTTTGCGGCTCCAGAGCAGTTGATTGGCAAGGCTGTGTATGCTAGTGATTTGTATAGTTTGGGTGTCACCTGCATCCATCTGCTGACCAATCGTCCACCCTGTGAGTTGTATTCTGTGCGAGAAGGAGCTTGGGTCTGGCAAGACTACCTGCCAACCCCCATTAGTAATCACCTCGCCTGGATTTTGGATGACATGCTGCAAGTAGCAACCCACCAGCGCTATCAATCAGCCGCGGAAATTTTGCAGGATTTGAATGCTGATGTACCAGTGGTTACCCAACCAAAGCGCGATCGCCGTCCCAACAGGCCCCGCTTGGGTAAAAATCGACGATTTGAGCGCTTCGTTGTAGTTAGCTTTGTGCTCTTGGCATTGGTGCTGTTGAAGACGATCGCCCTTGTTCCCGCCATATTAGCGGTGAGCAGTGGCTTTATGTTCACTATGTACCTATTGAATCGGCGGTTTCAGTCATCCATCAGTGTGGCCGAGAAATTTCGCCTCCGCAGCGATGCTCAGGCTCTGCGGCAAGAGGTGCGGCAAGTGGAACAGAGTATTCGTCAGTTGGTTGATACCCGCCACAAACTATCCCGCGAGGTAGAGCAGAAAACCCAGGACTTGATTAACCAAGAGAAGGTGTTTGATGAGGCAGAGCAGGCTGAAATTGATCGCATTGATTTAGATTTGCGCCATCGACTAGCAGCCATCCGTGCAGAACAGGAAAATCTGGCAGCCATCACCCATGCTGAAGAGGTAAAAAAGCTAAAGCGATTACAGTCCAAACATCGACGTAGCAAGCTCGCCAGCTACACCCTAGCCGATGCCAGGGTGAATGGAATTGGTAAGGCGCTAACCCAAGCCCTAGAGGAGGCAGGCATCGTAACAGCGGCAGATGTGGAACTTGAGCGCCTCACCCATGTCAGTGGTGTAGGCGAAGCAAAAGCCATGAACCTGCTAACTTGGCGACAGGCAATTGAGGCAGAAATTGCAGCTACGATGCCCAATGCCTTGCCTCCAGAGCAAGTTACTAGCATTCATGCTAAGTATGAACAGCAGATGGAAAACTTAGCTAGCCAAGCCGCAGAAGCTGAGCAGGCAGCACGACTGCAACAGAGCCATGTGCGTCAGCGGTATCAACGCCAACGGGTATTGCTAAATCGACAAATTCAGACTCAGCAGCAGCACCTAGCAAACACGCTTGCCAGCCTAGATCAACAGGTGCGCGATCGCCAGCATCACTTGATGACCGTGCGGGAACGTCTCAACCGCATCGAGGCCAAACTCATTGACTACCGCCAAATCAGCTTTGCTGCTTACCTGTGGCAAATTTTCTTCCCTCACCATTCGGTCTAGAGCCAGATGGCAGGGTTGGGTACTCAAAAGCAGTTAAGTTAGATACTCTCAAGTCTTGGAGGTTTGCTCTTGCAGTAGACTAAGAGGGGTTGCAGTTCGCATCACCATGACAACGAGTGCATGTATTTAACGGTGGGCGATCGCAGCCACTTTGTTAGCTTCAACCAGTTACCAATCACAAACTATGCCAACGATAGCCTATCTGGAATGTCCAACCGGGATTGCTGGGGACATGTGTCTGGGAGCACTAGTGCACGCTGGAGTGCCCTTGGAGTATCTGGCAACACAACTAGATCGGCTGGGAATTTCCTCAGAGTTTCAACTGCGGGCAGAGTTGGTCGATCGCAATGGGCAGCAAGCTACCAAGGTGCATGTGGATATCAAGCCCTCGCCGTCAGGAGAAACCTTTATGGCTGACGATGGCTCTGATCTGCATCCGACCTTTAGCCATAGCCATGGTCACAGTCATAGTCACAGCCACAGTTATAGTCATGGTCACGGTCATAGTCATGGTCATAGCCATGCCTATAGTCACACCCATAGTCATACAGATGGGCATCATCACCACGATCACCATGACCACCAACATTCGTCTGCTACATCAGGAACTGTCCATAGGCTACCGACCCGCAACCTGCCTGATATTGAACAGTTGATCACCAATGCTGGTCTGCCTACACGGGCTGAGGCATGGAGTTTGGCGGTGTTCCGGCAATTGGCGATCGCTGAGGCCGCAGTGCATGGCATTCCCGTTGAGCAGGTACATTTTCACGAAGTAGGGGCTACTGATGCAATTGTGGATATTGTGGGTACCTGTCTAGGGCTGGATTGGCTACAGATCGACCAATTGGTTTGTTCAGCATTGCCTACAGGTGGTGGCACGTTTTACGCTGCCCATGGACAGTTACCCTCACCCTCACCCGCTGTGCTGAAGCTATGGGAAATGCATCAGGTTCCAGTCTATAGCAATGGCATTGATCGCGAGTTAGTCACCCCGACGGGAGCAGCGATCGCCGTCACCTTGGCAACTCACTTTGGTGCTCCCCCGGCCATGACCTTGAAAAAAGTGGGTCTAGGAGCCGGATCTCGCCACTTGCCCATGCCTAATATCCTGCGGTTGTGGATTGGGGAGGGAACCATCTCCACATCACCTGCATCATCCCAGCCATCACCACCCCTAGGCCATAGCTCTCATTCTTCAGCCCACACTGATACGATCGCTGTGCTAGAAACACAAGTGGATGACCTTAATCCCCAAGCGATCGGCTACTTGTTTGAAGCTCTATTTGCAGTGGGTGCGCTGGATGTATTCACCCAAGCGATCGGCATGAAAAAATCCCGTCCAGGGACACTGATTACTGTCCTTTGTCATCCTCACCACATCGATCGTTGTGAAGCCGTACTCTTTCGAGAAACAAGCACCCTAGGCATTCGGCGTGCAGTTCAAGAACGACATATCCTGCATCGAGACTGGCAAACCGTACAGACTGACTATGGCCCTATTCGGGTCAAGGTTGCCTGGGATCAGGATCCGAATACCATCCTCAATGTGCAACCAGAATATGAGGATTGTGCCCAATGTGCTCAGTCTCATCACGTGCCTTGGCGAGAAGTTCATGCCCAAGCCTTGCGTCGGTGGTGGGCTATGTCTAACCCTGCACAATAGGGGATGTCGTTATGCAAGATTCACCCCAAAACTGGTGGCAGCAAACATTTCCATCCGGACGGCAGATGCTCACTATCCCAGATGCTAGAGGCAATCCTGTGCAGATGGCCTATGGGGAAGTTGGTGTGGGGCAGCCGCTTGTACTAGTGCATGGCATTGGTAGCTGGAGCTATGGATGGCGTGGGGTCATTCCTCTGCTCGCAGAGCACTACCGAGTAATTTGCTTTGACGCTAAGGGTTGTGGCTTCTCAGCGAAACCTGCACCTCCAGAACAACCAGGACACCAAATCTCGGAGCTAAGTGCGGTTTTGCAGGGGTTGTGTCGCCATGAGCCTGCGATCGTGGTGGCTGAGTCCCTAGGGGCACTTTCAGCCTTGGGTGTGGCCCAAACCGAGCCTACCCGCATCGATCGACTCATTCTCATTAATGTCCCCATTTTCCTCAACCAGTTGCCCAGTCCAGGAATGCGGCTACTGAGCTGGTTACCCATAGAGCTAGTGCAGGCTATTGACCAATGGCAATGGGCTAAGTGGTTTGCTCCCATAACCTATGAGCTAGTGCGTCGAGAGCGCCAGCAAGTTGTTGCTACTGGCTCCCAGATTACAGACACAGAAATTTGCCACATGACCTATCCCTACTTGGAATTTCCTGGCACCCTGACACGGTTTGCCCTAGAGCTACAACTAGCTGCCCAGGAGGTCACCCGCCTTCAACAGGGCAAGCCAAATATCATTGCCTCCCTGCAAGCAAAATTGGCAGACGTGTATCATCCCACCCTAATCTTGTGGAGTGATCAAGATCGTTGGTTTCCTGTGAGCCACGGTGAACAACTGTGCGATCGTCTACCGAATGCTCGTCTACAGATCTTGCCCTCCTGTGGTCATGCGGCTGGAGCCAACTGTCCTCAAGCCGTCAGTCAGGCGGTGCTAGCGTTTCTGGCTGTTCCGATGCCAACGCCACAAAGGTAAGCAGATAGCGCGGAAATTCCCGCAATACCCCATTGTGAAAGGCAATCAAGTATCGTCCTGTATCAGGATTATAGGTCTGCACAGTGCCCAGCCACCGTAGTGAATTGCGTACCAGGCTACCGACAGGAATGGGATCCGGCTCTGGTGTTGTGGCATGACCTCGACGCGGGGGCATATCAGGGTTGGATGATGAAGGCGACTGAATAGCAGGTTGGGTGTTCACAGTGATTTCTACGTTGGTAGTTGTCAGCAACTCTCGCCGTGCTGCCTCTGTAATCACACGGGCAAGCCAATCCGCCGGATCTGGCAAAGACTGTACAGCGTGAACAACGGTTGCGGGCAAGTCCAACCGAAAGGCGCTTAGTTCAATCGTCTGGAGTGGGGTAGATGGGTTTTGGGTCTGCTCAGAGGTCATCGATCGTCACCAACTTTTTTCCTAGCGGCATTGCAAATAGCTATGCTGAATGTCGTCACCCTAAACCAGCCTGCTAACAAGGCTATCAGTTTTGAATTGGCTTTGTATTAGCCTTACTATCCACAGGCAGCGATGTTAACCAAACGGTGAGTGTATCATCGCTAGCCTCTCTAGTCACCTGTCTTTGGGCGTTGAGCTTAATAGTTATAACTCGTTTCATCAGCTAAGACTAAGGCATACGATCGTCAGCATCAGCTTGGTTGGGTGTTGTTGTCCCATTGATCGTACCCTCACCATCAGTTGATGGTGGTGGCGCAGTTACCAATCGATGGATCTGAATTTGGTGCAGCCGTGGCCCTACCGCCGAAATCACCGTGAGTTCTAGATCGTCATGCACCAACACCTCTCCAACAGTGGGAATTTTTTGGAATTGATACAACAAGAAGCCACCTAGGGTCTGATAATCATCGGTGATAGGTAAATCAATGTTGAGCAATTCATTGACCTCCTCGATATGCATCTGAGCCTGCACTAGGTACGTCTGGTCATCCAGAACTTGGAACTGAGACTCTTCCTCCATTTCTGGTAAATCGCCAATGATTTCTATCAGCACATCGTCTAGCGTTACTAACCCGGCTGTGCCTCCAAACTCGTCTACTACCACCATCATGGACTGGTTAGACTCTTGCATTTGCTCTAGTAGCTCGCTGAGGGGCATATTTTCAGGGACAAACTGAGCAGGCGATACCCATGGTTGAATGGGGGTTTCTAACTGCAATTCACCCCGTGCTAAGGGTTCTGCTAGTTTCTTAAAGGCAACAATTCCTCGAATTTCATCCAACGACTCACCAATAACGGGATACCGAGAATAGCCAGATTTTGCCACCTGATCCAACAAAGTCTGGAACGTTGCTGTGTAAGGGATAGGCACAATGCTAGTACGAGGTACCATCACGTCACTGGTGGTTACGTCTCGAAACTCCAGCACGTTAGTGAGCAACTCGCGCTGATCTTCTTCCAATTCAGGCGATTCGCGCTCAGTCGCAATGATGAGTTGCAACTCTTCTGAAGTTAGTTGATGATGAAGCCAACCTTGTCCGGTATGACGGATCCCTACCAGGCGTAACAGCCCTTGGGTTGATTGATTGAGTACCCAAATCACGGGGTTAAACAGACGAGACAGAGCTAAGCTTGGTGCTGCCAAGACTCTGGCAAGTTGTTCAGAGTAGAGCAAGGCAAGAGACTTGGGTACTAGTTCTCCTAGAACAATCTGGAGGTATGCAATGAGCAGAAATATTACCAGAGCAGCAATGGTGTGAATGCTCCGCTCGTGGGCAATGGGTAGCTTAAGCTGGGTCAACCAACTGGCTAGGGCTGTAGCTACGGCATTCTCCCCTATCCAACCTAGCGCCAGGATGGAGAGCGTAATCCCAATTTGAGTAGTGGACAGCAAGCGCTCTAGGCTGTGTTGCAAATCTTGGACAGCAACAGCTTGTACATCCCCAGCTTCCACGAGCTGATTAATGCGGGAGCGCCGCACGGATACGATCGCAAACTCTGCTGTTACGAATAATGCATTAATCGCAATTAGCAACAGAATCGCTGCTATGTCAGAAACGACTGGGAATGTAGTCAGTTGGGCAGTGACGGTTGTCATTAAACTACCGTAGAACTACCTCACAACGGGAATTCCCGACAACTTAAGCTGAAGACGTTGCTCAGGATAATCTGTCAACGCCAACGAAAGTTGCTTTGCGTCTTCCACCAAGACCGCTGGAATCGTTACTCTTCCAGAAAACAGATCGCTCTGGGGAGGCAACTCAGACGGTAGATCGCTCGTGGTAGCACTCAGAGACCGTCCCCGATCGTCCGTAACATCTAAGAAACTATAGAGAAACCGCACTGGCTGATCGCCTCCGTTGACCAATCTCACATCAAGCACCAAGGAATCGCCTTCTCGCCGAACTGCTGTCACCTCCAACTTTACCTTGCGGTCTTGACTAACGATCGGCAGGGTATTAGCCGTATCTACAGTTGCCGAGTCGCTCTTCTGAGAATCTGTAGGCGACTGAGGACGGGACTCATTCGTCATGGTTGTGCCCGTTGGCTTACCTTGCCCCATTTGAGCTTTTACCCGCTTCAAAATATCCTCTTCTCGTAAGATTTTTGTGCCTTGGCGAACACCAGTTCCCTCTTGACCTGGCAGATTATTGATTGGGCGCACATCAGGTTGTGTAATCCCCTTTAGTGCTTCTCGTCCTAAGGCAAAGCTATACGCTGCCGATACAATGCCCGCTGCCACCATCAACGTCAGCAGAATCATTGTCAACACCAAGTTTGAGTTTAGCTTCATAGCAATCAAACCGTTTAGATGAATCCAGTTTAGCTGAATCATACCCAGCTACCAAAATAATCTGAGATATAATAGCGGCACATCCAGGGTTGGCCGAGCGGATGAGGCAGCGAACTCATAATTCGCCATAGGCAGGTTCAACTCCTGCACCCTGGACTGTCTCACCACTAGCTAGCGTCAGCGATGGTTCTCATTACCAACAGATGCCAGACCTAAGCGCAGACAACCAGCAAGTATTCAGAAATATTCAGGCATTTTAGACGACTGTACCCTACACCTGGATCCTTCTCCAGACCTTTCAAGAATCGTTCTGGAGCCATCTGTGTTATAATTCTATGGTGTTTTTGCATTCACGTTCGGTTTAGGGGTTTTCAGGCGAATTTTCTGAAACTTTGCTCGATCGTTATTCAGTTTAACAGTCAGTCCTAACAGCAGTCACAAGTAATTACAACAGTAGCCACAAGTCGGAGCTTGATCTCATGGTGGAACCCTCTACCCCTGCCGTCGAACAA